>CALRLS020000188.1:0-9467 GCA_943368815.1 Cyanobium sp. NIES-981 | reverse complement strand
AGAAAGGGCGCTGAAAGGCGCAAAGGCCTGAGAGAAATTCCTGATTAAATCAGATAGATTAACATATATCGTTTCACCTTCTGAGAATGTCTCTGAATGTGTATCAACCCAGTCTCTTAACTCTGCCAAAGCATCTAACGAATTAGCATAATAAGGTGTACTTTTCTCAGAAACAAAGATAATAGCCCTTGTATTGTTCAGGTAAGCTGCTTTGGAATAATCAAGCATTTTTTGTTTGACAACCGCGGGGTCTGTGATTCCGGCCATATGAACAATATCCATCTCATTGATTTCCGTCTGGATTTCTCCACTAAAATTAGACCTTACTATGTCGGCTTCCCATGTTCGTGCACCTCCAAAAGTAGTGTTTGGCATATTAGTTTTGAGTACATCGGCATAGGTATTAATATCCGGTACATCAAAGGTCTTTCTGGCAGCGCTTAGCTGGTCAGCAACCGACCCCGCTTCAAAACAAAACTTAATATTATTGCTTTTGGCTTTGATGATATTCTTACAGTCCAACAGGAATTTTTTCAATTGTCTGTAATTGAAATGATACCAGTCTTCAAACAACACAGAATTGTACATGGCCTGCACATTGACGGCATTCATATAATTAATATTATCCACATTTACTTTAGGAGGCTCAATCTGGTCTGCTTCACTATAATTAGTATTGTATGCAGCATTTACCCCTGCTAAATCGGGGTAACGCTCGCTTACAAGCCAGTTTCTGAAAGCGCTTACATTATCCGGTGAATAATCATATTCACAAGGTCTGGGGCTGATAAAGTTTTCACCGTCCCAGCTGTTTTCGTAATTAAAACCTGATTCAAACTGACCTGTGCCAACTACTGAAACCCAATAAAGTTTTTGCCCTAAAACCGGATAATAGCGGTCAAGTGCTTTCTGTACAAAACCTTTCATTTTAGCCGTGGCCGATAAAGAAGAAAAAGAGCCATGTCCTGAGCCATAAGAAACACGCGCAGGGTTATTGAACTGGTCCTGTACTATCTCGCCGAATAAATTAAAAAGAGCATTGTCAAAATTGCTGTATGGTACCTGAGTGGGATCAAGTTCATTTCTTTCCTGAAAATAATACCGGGTGTCGTCATAGTCTACATTGATACGGAGAACCACATGGTCATAGAGATTATTGGCGTGCCTGATGATTTTATCATATAAAGACCAGGCCTCGTTCAGTTTTATCGAATCCGTTTCATTGAATTGCGACAGGCTCTTGAAAACCTCATCAAGCCTTAAAGTTACCTCAAATAAACGGGCGCCTTTCTCGGCAAACTCGGTCATTTCGGTGATAGTTTTGTCAGCCTCAGGTCGGTTTATATGTAGTTTCTGATAGCCCAGTTTAAAATCACGGTCACTTTGTGTACGCAGGTTTTTGCATCCATTGATTTCTGCCGTAAATACACCCGATTTGGACGCATAAAAACCAGGATTCAGCATGACGCTTTTCCCGGCGCTATAAGTTACATTTGCATTATTATTAATCTGATTGCTTGCCACTATTTCGCCATAGGTACTACTGGTTTCCCTGATAATTGTGCCCGAATCATAATTATCTGTCGGGTTTTGAAGCAGCAGGGAATTCTCACAAAGCGAAACATTAGCCGAACCGGAAACAGTACCCGGACCGCAGGAATTTGAAACTGAGCTTAATGTATAATTAGTATTTTGGCTAGGGGTAACCGCTATGGTTTCATAGCTATTATTCAATGTTAGTGTGGGTGTAATACCTGCAATATTAACAAGGTATTCGCCCCCGCCTTCTAAAGTAAGAGACAAATAGGCCGGAGAATTAAAGCTATCCAATATTTGTGAACCAATGAGCTTGGCGCTGGCAGGGTGAGATACCCTGAAATCTAAATCGGCGCTTTCGCCAGTACAACCCTGGTGTTCGACAAATACTTTATAAACACCTGTCTGTTCTTCAGTTGGAGCAAAGTCCTGATTCTCTCCGGTATACACAACCTGCCCATTCCTTTTAAGGGTAATGTGTGCGCCTGTGATATTGGTTTTGATGCGATAATCCGGTAAATTAGTATAGCAAATGTTTTGTAATGGCGTGGTACCCATCAAATTACTTGAAATAATAGGCAGAAGTGTGGTATTGATTTCTAATATTTTATCAGTACGAACAGTACCAACGACCGTATTATCGTCGGTTACTACCCGGGCATAATAATGTTTCCCTGCCATACTATCAGTAACCATAAAAGAAATCGGGCTGGAATTCCCGTTGCCAACTGTAAGAACTTTATTGGTCAGTACATCAACGAGTTCAACCTTAAAAGAAGTGTTCGGGAAGTTTCCGGAAGTCTTGAACTTAATCTGGTTTTCAATACCTGTACATAAATAGGTATTGGTATTCTCTAGAACAATACTCTGCGGATTACTGATTTTTGTGAGGAATGCTCTCTGACGATTGTCATTGCTATTTGATGGATTACCAAAATTGGTACTGACACCAAACTGTCCGAAATTGGCTTTTCCGTAATTAATTCCGCTAAGGACTATACCTTTGTTATTATCTACAACCAAACCATTAACATATAGCGCATCGTATACTCTTATATTATTGACTGACCCTACTAGGTCTCCGGTTGCTTTATAAATAGCCACAAACGGATTTCCCGATATACTGCTAAAGGCCGCAAGGTCTTTTTGAGGTAAACGATGTTCGTTAATTAAAAAGCTGGCAGCCGAAGCAGAATTGTTGAGATAAGTAGTAAAATAAATATTGTCTTCATAATCTACCCCCATTGTGTTCCGGCCGCTTCGTAGTGTATGGTTATTCAGTTTTACCCATTGTCCGTCTCCGTTTGTATTCAGTTTCAGTAGTGCTGCTGTATTATTCTCATCATAATCCTGTGGCGTAACCGGAAGCGATACATTGGCAAAGGAACCACCGTAAGATGTTTTGAGTGAAAACCCCAGATAAATATTATTCTGCGAATCTGTTTTTATTGCAGGGGCAGCATCTGCATTATCGTTTAATAATACTAATTGTGATTGCCTGGCCCATGCCCAATTATTTGAGGTGGTATTGAATTTAGCAACAAAATAATCGCTGTCGCCAAATATAAGCGGGTAGGAACCAAAACTAATGGCTTCGGCTGTGCCGAGCCCATTAGTAGCTGTTGCGCCTGTTACGATAATATTATTTTGCGCATCAATTTCAAGATTAGATGTCCCGAGGGCACCTGATGGAGAATATACATTAAGTTTCTGATAATTGATAATATGCAGGTTGGCAGGATTTAACTCCATCGCAATCAAGCCTGCGGCTTCATTCGTTGTTTCGTAGCCATATCCGAATTTAAGGGTATTGGCTAAACCCTGATGCCAGGTGTATAAGAGCCAAAGTTTGTTATTCCGGGCTTTTAATGAATAATATCCTTTTGCACCCAGGCCGAAGGTGGGTCTGGAATCAAAATTATCAGTAGAAATGCCACAGGTTTTTAGTTCAGTGAGATTGGATAAAATATCCAGATTGCCATTGAGATCAAATTTGGCAAGCCATATAAAACGGCCTTTGTATCGGTAATCATATTGTGCCGGAGATGTATTGTTGATGTAATACCGGCAATAACCAATAATAGTACCCAGAGAAAAATCTTCTTCATCTGCAATGACCAGCGATGCCTCATTTCTTGGATTAGTTGGGCAATTAGGTGCCGCTCTGAATTCTGACACCAGAAAAATCTGTCCGTTATCGAGTGCGATATCACAATATTGGTAATCACTGATGTCGTTCTGCGAATTCCATTTTCTATACCATGCTAAACTACCATTGGCGTTTATCTTGGCTATAAATCCAGTTCTTTTATCAGAGGTTTCTGAATCATCACAAAAAACATTATTGCCCTGAATAGTAGTGATAATGTTGCCTCCTAGACTCATTTTCTGAGAAAAGAAACCTGCCACGAACAGATTATTCTCACTATCTATTTCTGTATCAACAATGGTAGAGGGGAAATTAAAGGTATTGCTCCAGAAAGTATCGGTTAATGCCCATGCCCAGGCAGGTTTACAATTACTAAGTGTCAGACTCTGAGAAGCAGTGGCTGAACAACCGTTTCTGCTAACAGTTACAGTATAAATACCATCATGGCCGGGACCGCCGGAAGCAATTAACAAAGTGTCATTTGTGGCCGTTGCAGGCCCGGTCCAGGAATAGGTGCTGCCTCCTAAACCTCCGTCATTAGCAATAAACCTGATGCTATCTCCTAGGCAGGGTTTGGCAGGCGTAAGAATAATAGAGGCTACAGGCTTTGGACTGATACTTAAATCAGTATCATTAATATTGCTAATCAGACCGGGACTGGTAGCGATAATTCTAAGCCGATATTTTGTGCCTTCAATAAAACTCTGAGGAATAATAAAACTGGCAGTAGTAGCATTGGCTTCAGCAATAGCCAGATTATAAGGCGATGCAAAACTACCATTGGCATCAGAGGCTTGTATTGTGAAAAAGTGATTCGGGTCAAGTGTTCCTCCTGAAACTGTCCAGTTAACAGTGGTACTTGTATTGGTACAAATCAAGGTGGTACTTAAATTCTGTAATTCTATGACTGGAAGTGGGACAGGCGAAGTACAGGTATTAAGTATAGATATATCATCAATAGGAGTACTTATAAGGGAAGGGCTGGTACTGACTGCCCTGATACTGTAGTGCGTACCGGGCGCTGTGTTGGCTGGAACAACAAAAGCAATTTTTTGAAAAGAACTATAATAAAATCTGGTTAATTCTACCGGATTGGTAAAGTTTCCTGAAGTATCAGAAAGCTGAATTTTAAAATAATTGTCGGCGTTAAAATTTCCTGAAATAGTAAAATCAATTTTCTCAACCTTACCCTGACAAAGGCCATCCCCTTTAAAAGAAATGGATAAAGATTGAGCCTTTGCCAATTGGGAAATTGCAGTTAGTAAAAATAAAAAGTAAAATTTAATCATGCGTAAATATTGGAATACAATATAAAAATACACAAAAAATAATCGTTTGAACATTCTTTTTTATTGAATGAACAGATTCTTATTATGTGGTGGCAATTACTTAATAATTAATAAATCTACTCATAGAATAATCATATTTATTAACTATTTCTTAATAGAGAGATGAATGGAAGAGAAATACTTGCAGGCATTTTATAAGAGCATTTTTCAAAACCTTGCTTGATTACAGGTATTTTTTTTCTAAATTGTGTGCGATTGTGTGCTAGTGTATTTATCACACTTTTATTCAAATATTCACCCCCTACACTATTAATATTCAACAATGAAAAATGTACTCAATCGCCGTGATTTTATCCGGCAAAGTGGCACTGCAGCACTTGGAATGGTTTTGTTGCCGGGTCTTGTACGGAAGGTAGCTCCAAGTGACAAACTTCGGGTAGCACATATTGGTCTGGGAGGCATGGGTAATAACCATCTGAACTGGTTTGCTGCCTTGCCCGAAGTAGAAATCGTAGCTTTATGTGATCTTGATTCTGACCATCTGAGCTCAAGTCTCAAAAGTCTACAATCTAAACATCCCGATACAAAGGCACAAACCTATTCCGATTTTCGCCATGTTCTTGACCGGAAAGATGTTGATGCCATTACCTGTGCTACGCCAGACCATTGGCATGCTCAGGTTGCCATCATGGCATTTCAGGCAGGTAAAGATGTGTATGGAGAAAAACCACTATCTTATAATGTAAGAGAGGGTCAGCAGATGTTGAAAGCAATGAAAAAGCATGACCGGATTTTTCAGTTAGGCACACAGATTCATGCCGGAGATAATTATCATAGAGTAGTAGAACTCATTAAAGGCGGTGCCATTGGCAAAGTGCATACGGTAAGACTCTGGAAAACCGGATTCCCTCCGGTATTGGGGCCTGCCAATTATCAGACTCCGCCTGCTTCACTAAACTGGGATATGTGGTTGGGACCAGCGCCTTATTCAAAATATACCCCGGAGCGCTGTCATTTTACTTACCGTTATTTCCTTGATTATTCGGGAGGCGTTTTTCAGGATTTCTGGAGCCATATTGCCGATGTGGTATGGTGGGCTGTTGAACCCAAAGGTCTGACTACCGTTAAAGCCAAAGGAGAAGCGCCTGAAGGAATTGGTGATGCCCCTAAATGGATTGATATTGATTATCAGTTTGAAGACTTAAAATTACACTGGACCTCACAGCCACCAAATGTGCCCGGTGCTGCCAATAAAGGAATCGGCGCTTATTTTGAAGGAGACAAAGGTACATTATTGTGTGATTATGGTTCTCGTGAGATAACCATTAATGGGGTTGTGATGAAAGATATTCCGGAGATTCCGGTGACGATTGCCCGCTCACCCGGACATCAGCAAAACTTTGTAACAGCAGTAAAAAACCGTAGTTTGCCTGAATCAAATCTTGAATATGCCCGTCAGATGACCTTACCGATGCACCTTGGCTTAATCTCTTATAGACTGGGAAGAGAATTACACTGGAATGCCCGAAAAGAGAAATTCAGACATGATTCGGAAGCCAACGCGCTTCTTTCAAGAGAATACCGCAAAGAATGGGATTTGATTTGAAAGGGAGTTTAAAATATTAATACTAAGTGTTTTATGTGTGAGCCTGGAAGTGATTCAAATTCTTCTTTGAATTTTTAACAATTTCATATTCACATAATCTGATGAAAATTTATTAATTTGCTCTACATTACAAAACAATTACGGATATGGCAAAAGATAAGCCTGCAAAAGAAACGAAAAAGGAATCAACCAAAACGTTGAAAGAAAAACGTGCTGCCAAAGAAGAGAAACGCAATAGTAAGCGTGACTAATGTCAGAAGTGTTTATTTTCCTTTTTTACATGTAAGAGCATCTTAAAGACTTTAAGATGCTCTTAATTTTTTAGAGTTTTCTCATTCATCAACTGGAAATACCTGTATGTTACGATTATCAAAGCACGCATTTACGAGCCTGTTTTTACTTTTTATTAGTTTCTCAGTTTTTAGTCAGGTCAAAGAAACTCCCTACGTAGTAATGGTTTCTTTTGACGGATTTCGGTATGATTATGTACAGAAGTACAAGCCGAAACATATAAAAAAGTTTATTAAGAAAGGGGCCGCGGCCACTAAAATGTTTCCGTCTTATCCAAGCAAGACTTTCCCGAATCATTATACCTTAGTTACAGGTTTGTACCCTGCACATCATGGTCTTGTGGATAATTCTTTTTATGATGCCAATCGGAAAACTAATTATACCATGAGTCAAAGAGATAAAGTAGAAGACCCTTACTATTATGGGGGCATTCCTATCTGGCAATTGGTACAACAAAATGGTATGAAGGCTGCATCATATTTCTGGGTTGGCTCAGAAGCCCCGATAGTAGGTTCATTCCCGACTTATTATCATATCTATGACCAGAAAGTTCCTAATAGAAAGAGAGTACAGGGGGTGTTTGACTGGCTGAATCTGCCCGAAGCAGAACGCCCGCACCTGATAACTGTCTACTTTTCTATGGTAGACTCAAAAGGACATGATTTTGGGCCTAATGCACCGGAAACAAGGGATGCCGTAATGGAGGCCGATAGCCTTGTAGATATGTTAATGACAGGCCTGAAAAAAATAGATTTACCTGTAAATGTGATTCTGACTTCTGACCATGGTATGTATGAAATGAAAAACGAGCCTGATAAATTTATTTATACGGAAGATGTATTACAGGGACTGGATAAAAATGATTTTGTATTTGTGAATAGTGGTACACACGCCAATATTTTTCTGAAAGACAAAGCGAAAGAGGAAAGCATGATGCAAAGTATAGCAGCTAAGCAAAATCACTTCAAAGTCTATAAAAAAGCGGATATTCCGCAGAACTTACATTATAATGACCACCCCCGAATCGGAGATTTGACACTGATGGCTGAAGCCGGATTCAGTTTTTATTCACGTGAAAGTCTGGCTAAGAAACCAATCACTAAAAAAGTATGGGGAGCTCATGGTTTTGACCCATATACTACTGATGAAATGGGTGCCATTTTTTACGCCAAAGGCCCCAATATCAAAAAAAGAAAAACAATTCCTGAATTTCAGAATATCCACGTGTATCCTTTTGTAGCTATGCTTCTGGGGATACCTGTGCCAGCTAATATTGATGGTGATGCTAAGGTGTTGGAAGGGATAATCAGGAAGTGATTTATGTCTCAACTTTGATTTAACTGATTTGAGAATTGCACTGATTTTAAAAAGGTTATGTCAGATGATGATTGAAAATAAAGACGAAAACTGCATCAATCAATTCTTAGCAGTGAAATCAGGTTAATCAGTTAAATCACAGTTCAGACAAAAAAAATCAAGCAAACGCCTCGTCCTTCAAATGCAAAACCTCAGTAGTTCTGTCGCGAGTAGACTTTGCCAAATCAGCATCTTTTGCCAATGACTGCCCATAAGAAGGAATCAATCTTTTCAATTCATTCTGCCATTTGGCAGTAGCCTCTAAGCCGGGGAAACACTTTTTCATTAAGTCGAGCATAATCGAGACTGAAGTGGATGCTCCCGGTGAGGCACCAAGCAGAGTAGCTAAAGAGCCGTCTTGTGCGTAAACTACTTCTGTACCAAATTCTAAAATTCCTCCTTCCTTTTCATCTTTTTTAATGACTTGTACACGTTGCCCTGCATCCATTAGTTCCCAGTCTTCCATTTTTGCTTTAGGCATATATTCTAATAAGGCATCCAGTCGGTCTTCAGATGATTGAGTCACCTGTTCTATCAGGTATTTCGTCAAAGGAATATTATGTGCACCAGCCGAAATCAAAGGCCATATATTGCTCCATTTAATAGATTGGGGTAAATCCATGAATGAGCCATGCTTTAAAAACTTTGTGGAAAAACCGGCATACGGGCCAAACAGGAGCGCTTTTTTACCATCAATTACACGGGTATCCAGATGAGGAACCGACATAGGAGGGGAGCCGACACTGGCTTTGCCATATACTTTGGCACAATGTTGTTCTATTAGCTCCTGCTTATTACAAACCAACCATTTACCGCTTATCGGGAAACCTCCATAGCCTCTACCTTCAGGAATGTCCGATTTTTCGAGCAATGGGAGTGAGCCGCCTCCTGCACCTATGAATACAAATTTTGAAGTGTAGGTATGCGTTTTTCCGGTATCCAGATTTTTTATTTCCAATTCCCAGTCGCCATTGTCAAGTCGTTTGATGTCCTCTACTTCTTCGTGTAATTTTAGCTCTACTCCATCAGCATTTTCGAGATAAGAAAACATCGAACGTGATAAGGCGCCGAAGTTGACATCTGTTCCTATCTCCATACAAGTGGCAGCCAGTTTTTCTTTCTTATCACGCTGCTCCATAATTAGGGGCATCCATTCGGCTATCTGTGCATGTTCATCAGAGAATTGCATATCACTAAACAAATGATGCTTCTTTAATGCGGCATGTCTTTTACGCAGATA
>CALRLS020000187.1:0-9468 GCA_943368815.1 Cyanobium sp. NIES-981 | reverse complement strand
ATAGTATCTTAAACATTTATACCAATAATTTGTACGGTTCTTCCAATAGTTGTTTTAAAGTAACCATAAATGCAGCACCTGTGGCTCCATCTACCACGCGATGGTCGCAGGTAAGTGTTAGCTTCATAACATTGGTAACGAAGAACTGTCCGTCTTTTACACCAACTGTTTCTTTAATCGCTCCAACAGCCAGAATACAAGATTCCGGAGGGTTGATAATTGAAGTAAACTGTTCGATGCCAAACATACCCAGGTTACTTACTGTAAATGTATTGCCTTCCCAGTCTTTAGGTTGTAATTGTTTGTTTTTGGCCTTACCACCTAAATCTTTGGTTTCTGCAGCAATCTGTGAAAGGGTCTTGGTATTGGCAAAACGAATAACCGGTACCAACAAACCATCTTCTACCGCCACGGCCATACCTATATGAACATGGTGGTTTTTACGGATTTTATCACCCAACCACGAAGAATTTACCATCTGGTGTTTGGTTAAAGCCGCAGATACAGCTTTAATTACCATATCGTTAAACGAAATTTTGACAGGAGAAATCTCGTTCATGGCTTCTCTTGCCTTGATGGCTTTGTCCATTGTGATTTCCATCGTCAGATAGAATTCAGGCGCAGAGAATTTAGATTCAGATAAGCGACGGGCAATGGTCTTACGCATTTGCGAAAGAGGCATATCTTCGTAGCTTTCCTGACCTGCAGGAGCGGCGGCAACCACGGGAGCCTGCGAAGGCGCAGTTGTTGCAGCAGGTTTGGCTTTAGGTGTGAAACTGTCCACATCACTTTTAACAATTCTACCACCTTCACCTGAACCGTTTACATCTGATATATTAATGCCTTTTTCTTCGGCCAGGCGTTTAGCCAATGGTGACGCTAAAATACGACCATTGCTGGCAGCTGCACTTATTACCTCAGGTGTACTTGCAGCTTGTGGAGCCGCAGGAGTAGCTGTAGCTTGTGCCGGAGCAGCAGTTGCTTCAGGAGCAGTGACTGCAGTGGTTCCGGCATTTAACAAGGCTTTATAATCAGCGCCTTCTTCACCGATTACAGCAATCACCTCATTTATTTTGGCGGCTTGTCCGGCTTCTACACCAATATATAATAGAATACCGTCTTCGTAGGCTTCTAATTCCATCGTAGCTTTATCTGTCTCTATTTCAGCCAGAATATCACCCGATTTTACTTTATCACCTACTTTTTTCAACCATGTTTGTATTACCCCTTCGGTCATGGTATCACTCAAAAGCGGCATTGTTACTGTTTTAGCTTTGATATTTGAAGTATCTACAGCCGGAGCAGCAGCTTGTGGTGCAGGCTGAGCGGCCGGAGCTGCTTCCTTAGGCGCTTCTGCAACCGATGCAGCAGGGCTACCTCCACTTAAAAGGCTTTGATAATCTTCACCGGGCTTACCGATTACTGCCATAATAGCATCAACCGGAACTGATTGCCCTTTTTCTACACCAATATATAGTAAAGTACCATCATAATAAGACTCCATGTCCATCGTGGCCTTATCTGTTTCTACTTCTGCCAGGATATCGCCTGATTTTACAGTATCTCCAACTTTTTTATGCCATGCTGCTATAACACCCTCTTCCATGGTGTCGCTCATCTTGGGCATTCGGATTACTTCTGCCATTTTAAAAATTTGCTTGGTTTTGGATTAATGATTTGCAGTATTGGTCGAATAACTTTTATAGAACATTGTACTCCGATAAAAAGTTACTCAGTTTTCTGCATTTTATTGATAATAGAGTATGTTTAAAAATTATTGTTCGACCTACAAAGGCATCTTTTTTAGCTATACTGCGTTGCATTTTTTCGATGTAGCTGCTGGCTACATCTGCAAAATGCGCCTTGTCTAGCAAAAAAATCTATCCTTTTCGGTCAGAAAAACAAAATTTAAACATACTCTTGCTTAGAATCTGTTTCAACGATTGTCTTCGATGCCCAAAATTATAACAAAGTCTGTGAATGTCAGTAATATTCCAACAAAACTTTATTTAATTTTCCGAAAGTGTATTAATAAAAAGCCCTTCCGTCAATAAGGTCAGGAAGGGCTTTTCATGCTAGTTTATCTTCAATACAGCCATAAACGCTTCTTGAGGTACCTCTACATTCCCGATTTGACGCATTCTCTTCTTACCTTTCTTTTGTTTCTCCAAAAGTTTACGTTTACGAGAAATATCCCCTCCGTAACACTTGGCAATTACGTCTTTACGAAGTGCCTTTACCGTTTCGCGGGCAATGATTTTGGCACCGATAGCTGCCTGTATGGCAATTTCGAACTGTTGGCGCGGCAATAACTCACGTAATTTCTCACAGAGTTTTTTACCCCACTCATAGGCTTTATCACGGTGAACAATAGCCGAAAGCGCATCCACTGGGTCACCATTCAGCAGGATGTCCAGTTTTACCAGATTAGATTCACGATACCCAATCAGGTGATAGTCAAGTGAGGCATAGCCTCTTGATATGGTTTTTAGTTTGTCGAAGAAATCAAATACTACTTCCGAAAGCGGCATATCAAAAGTCAATTCTACACGTGTGGCCGTCAGGTATACCTGATTTTTCAGTATCCCTCTTTTTTCCATACATAGGCCCATAATCGGCCCTACATAATCAGCGGCGGTGATAATCTGGGCATTGATAAAAGGCTCTTCAATCCAGTCGATATAATTCGGGTCTGGCATTTCTGATGGAGCAGACACCTCCAGAACTTCTCCCTTTTTATCAATTACACTAAAACGCACAGATGGTACTGTAGTCAGCACGGTCATGTCAAACTCACGTTCCAGACGTTCCTGTACAATCTCCATGTGTAGCATACCCAGGAAACCGCATCTGAAACCAAAGCCCAGAGCGGCAGATGTTTCAGGTTCCCATATCAGGGCGGCATCATTGAGTTGCAATTTCTCCATTGCCTCTCTCAAATCCTCAAACTCTGATGTCTCAACCGGATAAATCCCGGCAAATACCATTGGTTTTACCTCTTCAAAACCTTGTATAGGTTCCTTTGTCGGTTTTTCCGAATGGGTAATTGTATCACCTACTTTTACCTCTTTTGCTACCTTAATACCTGATATAATGTATCCTACATCTCCGCAATCTACAAAATCCCGAGGTTCCTTGGTTAATCGTAAAATTCCTACTTCGTCCGCAATATACTCTTTGCCTGTAGCCACAAATTTTACTTTATCGCCTTTAGAGATACGACCGTTTTTTACCCGGAAAATTACCTCAATACCACGATATGAATTAAAAGTCGAATCAAAAATCAGGGCTTGTAATTCAGAATCAGGTTTGCCTTTAGGTGGCTGAATGCGGTGAATAATTGCCGCCAGGATTTCATTGATACCGATACCTTCTTTGGCACTGGCCGGAATGATAGAATCTCTGTCGCAACCAATCAAATCCACAATCTGGTCTTTTACTTCCTCGGGCATGGCACCGGGCAAGTCAATTTTATTCAATACCGGAATGATTTCAAGGTCATGGTCTAAGGCAAGAAACAGGTTACTGATGGTTTGAGCCTCAATACCCTGGGAGGCATCAACAACAAGCAAAGCACCTTCACAAGCTGCAATAGAACGCGAAACCTCATAACTGAAATCAACGTGACCGGGAGTATCTATCAGATTCAATACATAGTCCTGCCCTTCAAAGTGATAATTCATCTGAATGGCATGGCTTTTTATCGTAATACCGCGTTCTCTCTCCAAATCCATGTCGTCAAGCACTTGTGCCTGCATATCACGGTCCGAAACTGTATTGGTAAATTGTAATAGGCGATCGGCAAGTGTACTTTTACCGTGGTCAATGTGTGCAATAATGCAGAAATTGCGAATATTTTTCATTTAATGTTCAGTCCGTGTATTTGAGATAGCAATTTTTGTTTAGCAGCTACCTAATCCTTATTCGTAACAACGAAATGCATTTAAAACCAAGAGTTTTAATAGAGAATCTGTCGTAAAACGAAATGTCTGCAAAAATAGTAAGAAAAGGAGGATAAAATGAAGATTTTAAAGATAATTATCTCCAACTAAATAATTGCTCACGTAATCCTGCACTGAATCTTCTAATGATGTAAAAGGCTTTTTATAACCTATCAGGCGAAGTTTACTCATATTAGCCTGAGTAAAGTATTGGTATTTATCACGAATATCTTCAGGCGTATCTATAAAATCTATCCGCGGCTCCAGATTTAAGGCTGTAAACGTGGCTTTGGCCAAATCCACAAAGGTGCGTGCTTTGCCTGTCCCTAAATTATATATCCCAGAATTACGGCGTGAGTGCATCAGATAAATACAAACCTCAATCAGGTCTTTCACATATACGAAATCCCGCATTTGTTCACCATCTTTATAATCAGGGCGGTGAGATTTGAATAATTTGATTTTCCCGTTTGCCTTAATCTGATTATAGGCATGAAAAATAACAGAGGCCATTCTGCCTTTGTGATATTCGTTCGGACCAAAAACATTGAAGAATTTTAAACCTGCCCAGAAGAAAGGCGAATCTTTTTGAAGCAATGCCCACTTATCAAATTCATTTTTCGATTCACCGTAAGGGTTCAAAGGCTTTAATTGCGGAATCAGCAATTCGTTATCATCATAGCCCAATTCACCATTTCCGTAAGTAGCAGCCGACGAAGCATAGACAAGCGGAATCTGATAAAGATGGCACTTTTTCCATATTTGCTTCGAATAATTAAGATTTAATTTATTGAAAATATCCTGATCAAACTCTGTAGTATCTGTACGTGCACCGATATGAAAACAAAACTCAACTTCAGCCTGATTTTTGTCCAGCCACTCAAAAAACACATCACGGTCAACAAATTCCTGAATTTTCTTGTCAGCTAAATTCTTCATTTTCAGCTCGTTAGAAAAATCATCAACCGCTATAATAAAATTAAACCCGTCCTGATTCAGGCGTTGTATCAAACAGCTCCCAATAAACCCGGCGGCACCTGTAACAATAATCATAGAACTTTCGTAGTGTTATAAAGATTGCAAATTTAGTACATTCCGAAACGCAAATCCATAGATTTAACTTTGATTAATTTGCACTTTTTGAAGAATATACATCGAATTAGCATTCGTAACAATAGGTTAATAGTTTTTTGATGGTAATTTTGTGAAATGTTGTAACGGGTTTCGTTGTTACATGTTCAAAAAAGTGAGAAAATCAATATTATATTATGTTATACATTACACGGAAAGAACGGTTTAATGCAGCCCACAGATTATGGAATGCCAACTGGTCGGAAGAAAAGAATAGAGAGGTTTTTGGTTTGTGTTCAAATATTCACGGTCATAACTGGGAACTGATCGTAACAGTGAAAGGTGAAATAGACCCGGATACTGGTTTTGTGATGGATTTAAAAGCCCTAAGCAAAATCATGAAGCTGGAAGTGGTAGATAAAGTGGATCATACTTTTCTGAATGAAGATGTGCCGTTTCTGAAAGGGAAATTCCCAAGTACTGAGGTTTTTGCCGTTGAAATCTGGAAAATACTGGCGCCAATCATCAAAAATGAATACAATAACACATTGCATTGTGTAAAACTGATAGAAACGCCCAATCATTATGTAGAGTATTTTGGAGATTGAAATCCGCCAGAATGAAATGCAATAATTAATCACTCAATCGCTCATTCACTAAATCACTTAATTGTCTAATGAAGTACTTCATTATAGCAGGAGAACGTTCAGGGGATTTACACGGTTCTAATTTGATAAAAGCTATCAAAGAGGCTGATCAAAATGCAGAGATACAAGGGTGGGGTGGTGACTATATGGAAGCAGCAGGAGCAGGCATATTGGTGCATTATAAGGACACTGCTTTTATGGGCTTTGTTGAGGTATTAGCCAATCTTTCAAAAATACTGGGTTTTTTCAGGCTATGTAAAAAGCAGATTGAAGCTTTTGAACCGGATGCTATTATATTGATAGATTATGCAGGCTTTAATATGCGCATTGCCAAATGGGCTAAGCCTAAGGGATATAAATTGTTTTATTATATTTCGCCGAAGGTGTGGGCATGGAACCAGGATAGGGCATTGAAATTGAAAAAAACAATCGATAAACTATTTGTTATCTTTCCTTTCGAGGTCGATTTCTTCAAAAAATATGATTACGAAGTTGAATTTGTTGGCAATCCTTTATTTGATGCCATAGCTGCCTTTCAACCAAATCCGGACTTTTTGCATCAGAATAAACTGGATGATAAAAAAATAATTGCGCTATTGCCCGGTAGCCGGAAACAGGAGGTTGAGAAAATGCTTGAACTGATGGTTGCTACCAAAAAACAATTTCCTGCTTATCACTTCGTTATTGCAGGAGTAAGCAACCTGTCTTCAGCCTTTTATCAGCAGTTTTTATCTGATGATGTCAGTCTCGTTTTTGATCAGGCTTATGATTTACTGAGCCATGCAGAAGCAGCAATGGTAACGAGTGGTACTGCTACATTAGAAACAGCTTTATTCGGAGTGCCGCAGGTGGTAGGGTATAAAACGAGTTGGTTATCGCATAAAATTGCCATGCAGTTAATCAGAGTGCCTTATATTTCATTGGTCAATCTGATTGCACAGAAAGAGGTGGTAAAAGAATTATGGCAGAATGAACTGACCCCTGAAAATATTACGGCAGAAATTAAAAAAGTTTTAGGCAATTCTGAAGCCAGAAAACAGCAAATAGCTGAATACCAAAAGATTAGAGAGATACTTGGCAGTACAGGTGCATCGGCAAAGACAGGTAAAAGAATTGTAGAGATATTAGAAAATAGTAAATTAGTAACTAATTGATTTGTATATAAATTGTAGAAAAATGAGATTTAGCAAGACCCTAATCACGCTTACTTTCGCCAGCCTTATTCTTTTTTCGTGTAAAGAAAAGGCCGTTGTAGCAGAGAAATCTAAAACTGAATACCTGGCAGGTAAAGTTTCTAAAACATGGAAAAACACCAAAGCAGAGGCGACTGAACCGGGCAACGGACTAAAAATAGATTTAGTTGTTACGCAAGCTGCCTGTGTTACTGACAATATTTTAATTTTCTTTCCAAACAATACTTATGAGTTCAGAGAAGGCGCAACCAAGTGCGGGGCTAATGATCCTGATCTTTTATTAAAATCTAACTGGACTTTTCTTGAAAATGAAACCAAGTTTAAAATTGATAAAATTGTGTTTCTGGGCAGAGAAGTGAGTGACACAGTTTTTGATATTGTTGAGCTAAACGACAATATATTTACCGGAAAGACCACTCTTACACTGAATGGCGTAACCTACGATTTTGTGGCTACATTTCAGCCTGCTCAATAAGGCATCAACTGTCTATAGAGAATAAATTTAACAAATTAGCCAATCGTATCGGTATTAAGCCTAAATTTGCGAACAAATATTGCTAAACTGGTGTTTAAGTAGTAGTGCGGATGCTTAATCCGTCCATATTTGTACTACCCAATGCGTCGAATTTTTCGCTTTTAATACCTAAAAGCGCATAAATCAAAAATACATGAGTAAAGACTTAGAATTACTGGAAGAATTAACAAGCTCTGAATATAAATACGGGTTTTATACTGATATTGAGGCTGATGAAGTGCCGGCAGGCTTGGATGAAGGCGTTGTACGTCTGATTTCTAAAAAGAAAAATGAACCCGAATGGATGTTGGAATGGCGCTTGAATGCGTTCAGAACATGGTTGAACATGACTGAACCTACATGGCCTAATGTTAAATACCCGCCAATCGATTTTCAGAGCATCAAATACTATTCTGCACCGATACAAAAAAAGGAAATCAATAGCCTTGATGAAATAGATCCGGAATTACGTCGGACTTTCGAACGTTTGGGGATTTCGTTGAAAGAACAGGAGCGTTTATCCGGTGTGGCGCAAAAACCATTGTCAGGCGTTGCAGTAGATGCCGTGATTGACTCAGTTTCGGTAGCTACTACCTTTAAAGCTGATTTAAGAAAGCTTGGCATTATCTTTTGTTCGATGTCTGATGCCATTCAGGAACACCCTGAACTGGTTAAAAAATACCTGGGTTCGGTTGTGCCTGTTAAAGATAATTTTTATTCGGCACTGAATGCAGCTGTATTCTCTGATGGCTCATTCTGCTATATTCCAAAAGGGGTTCGTTGTCCGATGGAGCTTTCAACTTATTTCCGGATTAATGCGGCAGGGACAGGTCAGTTTGAACGTACCCTGATTGTTGCCGATGAAGGTTCATATGTAAGTTACCTGGAGGGCTGTACTGCTCCTCAACGTGACGAAAACCAATTGCACGCAGCGGTTGTTGAAATTTATGCACATAAGGATAGTGAGGTAAAATATTCAACAGTTCAGAACTGGTACCCGGGTGATAAAGAGGGTAAAGGGGGTATCTATAACTTTGTTACAAAACGCGGACTATGTTTTGGCGAAAGTTCTAAAATATCATGGACACAGGTAGAAACGGGGTCTGCCATTACCTGGAAATACCCATCGGTTATTCTTCGCGGTGATAATTCAATCGGAGAGTTTTATTCGGTTGCTGTTACTAATAATATGCAACAGGCCGATACCGGAACAAAGATGATTCATATCGGTAAGAATACCAAGAGCCGTATTGTATCAAAAGGTATTTCGGGAGGAAGAAGCCAGAATTCTTACAGAGGGCTGGTAGATATTTCGAAGAGAGCGACCAATGCCCGTAACTTCTCTCAATGTGATTCTTTGTTATTGGGTGATAGATGCGGTGCACATACATTCCCCTATATTGAAGTCAATAACTCGACTGCCTCGGTAGAACATGAAGCTACGACTTCAAAAATTGGTGAAGACCAATTGTTTTATTGCAATCAGAGAGGTATCCCGACTGAAAAAGCAGTGGCCCTGATTGTAAACGGCTACGTGAAAGAGGTATTGAACCAGTTGCCAATGGAGTTTGCAGTAGAAGCACAAAAATTATTAGAGATTTCCTTAGAAGGAAGTGTCGGGTAATTTTTGGCGATGATAATATTTTAAGAAAGACTGCTCAAAAGGCGGTCTTTTTTTATTGAGCATCTATAAAAACTTGCTACACACCTATAGAATCATTAGTTTTGGAAAACTCCTGAATATTCTGAATGTTATGATAACAGACCTCGATATACTCTCCCACGCTTTGCAATCCGTTGCCGGTATAGATGAAGATGATTTCAAACTCTCGGCTCCATACTGGCAAAAACGCAGCTATAAAAAAGGGGAGTATTATAACGAGTATCGTAATGTTTGCAAGTATTTAGGGTTTATTATTGATGGGGTGTTCAGAACCTATTATGTAGATGACACTACCGGAGAAGAAAAGAACGTATTCTTTTTCTCAAAAAATCAGGTGGTGGTTTCGTTCAAGAGTTTTATTACTCAGACTCCCTGTAATTACTTCACCCAATCAATGGTCGATTCAAGGATTCTTTATATTCATATCGACGACCTCAAC
>CALRLS020000186.1:0-9471 GCA_943368815.1 Cyanobium sp. NIES-981 | reverse complement strand
CTTCCGGTCTGTCATGAAAAACTTCTTGAAATGGATTATAGGCAGCGTTAAAAAACGAAAAATACGGAAAAAATATTCTTAATGGCATATCCCATGTATATCCATTAGGGTAATCAAAATGAAAGGTCCGGACAGCCTTAAAGATTTGCCAAATAATTGGAAGATAGAACCAACAGGCGATTAATGTAATAATCGCCATCAAAATAATTAATGATTTACTCTGCTTTATGTTATTATTCCAACTGCGAACTAAATTATTAATATATATACGATACTCTTTCTTAAAACATAAAAGTGCTATAAATAATCCGGAAAAGGTAAATGAACTCAACGAGAATCCTAAAATATATGCCAGGTCCATACCTAAAGCAAGACTCATAATCATAATTTTAAAGAGTATTAATCTTAAGCTTATGAGTTCTTTATAAAGAAATTTTCTAACGATTATAAAATCAAGAAATATACTAATAGTTGTCCAATGATGAATAGAATAAGCAAAATAAGCCGGATAACGATTGATTGCATGAAAATTAAGAAAAGACACCAATAAAGAAACAACGATTGCTCTTTGATAATTAAAGAAGTAACCAACCAGAAAAAAAATGCCTAGCGCATTAATTAAAACGCTTAGCGCATAATAATAGTTTAACCAAGGCCCATTACCCCAAAAACTATAAAAAAAGGCATAAAAATAATTACCCTCTAAAAACCACGGCTGAAATGCGTGATTAGAACCATACGGATATAAATAATCATTATTAGTGAGTTCAAGTTCTGGATAAATGGAAAATGAAATGTTTTTCGCTAAGTAATAGCTCATATTCTCCCATTGTTCAGTATCAGTACTCAAATAATCTGATAATGGCTCTCTAAAATTTTTAATATCAATGCAACAAAATTGAATTTGAAATGCAAAAATTAAAACCAATCCGAAAAACTTATATAGGTTAAACGTTTGAAGAGTATTTTTTAGCAGCATAGTAATGATTTGACTATAATACGTTTTTATAGAATAGCCATATCAAGTAATCTCATTTAACGATGTCACAAAACAAAAGCCTATCTACCTTTTACCATAAATAACACAAGAAGTAATATTTAATGGAATAGATTCTTTGCCTTCTTTTAAAGTCACAGTTATCTATAAATTCTTGTATTGACTATGATTGAAAGTAACTTTAAATTATCAGTTACTCTCAACTAATTATACTTGCTTATTTATCTAAAAAAACAGATAATGAAAGTAGCACGATTAAAGTATAAATAAAATGCAAGCTAAATACAAATATTTAGCTTGCAAAGAAATCAAGATAATAATTATATTCTCTTCAGAATTTCTTCACCAATTGCATCTGTACCCAGAATCATTTCTTTTGGGGTAGAGGCATCCGCAATATCTCCGGTACGGAAACCTGCTTTTAGCGTTTGCTCAACTGCGGCAATGATGGCTTCACTTTCAGCTTTCAAGCCAAACGAAATATCCAACATCAATGCTGCTGATAAAATTGATGCCATTGGGTTAGCCAGGCCTTTACCTGTAATATCATGCGCTGAACCATGAATAGGCTCATAAACGCCAGTGCTGTCACCAATTGATGCGGAAGCTAGCATACCCATCGAACCTGCAATTTGTGAGGCCTCGTCTGTCAAAATATCTCCAAAAAGGTTTGCTGTAACTACTACATCAAATTGTCTTGGGTTTTTGATTAGCAACATAGCTGCTGAATCAACAAACTGATGCTCAACTGTTACCTCCGGATATTCTTTAGCAATTTTTTGTACTACTTCTCTCCAAAGACGACTTGTTTCCAAAACGTTGGCTTTATCTACCGACATTAGTTTTTTACCACGTGTCATGGCTGCATCAAAAGCTTTGCGGGCGATGCGTTCTACCTCGTAACGGCTATATTCTGCCACATCATAAGCTGTGTCTCCGTCATTTTTACGGCCTTTTTCTCCGAAATAAATATCTCCGGTTAACTCACGGAAAAACAGGATGTCTGAACCTTTCAGGATTTCGGGTTTGATGCTTGATGCCCCTAATAATTCATCAAATAATTTGATTGGTCGCAGGTTTGCATACAATCCAAGTTCTTTGCGCATTCTTAATAAGCCTTGTTCCGGACGTACTTTCGCACTTGGGTCATTGTCATATTTCGGGTGACCGACAGCTCCGAAAAGTACGGCGTCAGACGCACGCATTTTTTCCAGTGTTTCGTCCGGTAGTGGATTTCCTGTGGCTTCAATGGCTACGTGGCCTATGAGTGCTTCGTCATAAGTAAATTCATGGCCGAATTTCTGAGCTATTTTCTCTACTACTTTTTTACCAACGGCTGTTACTTCCTGCCCGATACCGTCTCCGGGAACAATTAAGATATGTTTTTTCATTTATTTTTGATTATTTTGACTCTTTCTTAAAAAAACCTTTGGCTAAAGCCAATTAGGTAATTGTTTTTATTTTACCCCATTTAAAAATGGGGGCTATTGATTCAATTGCCTCCTGCTTTAGCTGGAGGATTAATAAATTGTTCCTCTTAATTGGCTTTAGCCAAATTTTTTGTCTCGTCTTGAATTTTGTTTAAGTCTATACCAACAGGAGATACGTGACAACTCCGTGGTTAAAAAAGAATTCAAATCAAATTAAGCATCTTTTGAGTGGCTTTGATGGCTGAAACCGTCTGGTCAGAATCCAGGCCTCTGGTTTTGAATTCTTTGTTATTATGTTCCCATGTAATAATTGTTTCGCAAAGCGCATCAGTATTACCCCCCGGTGGAATCCGTACAGCATAGTCAGTCAACATTGGCAGAATGACTTTCTTTTTGGCATAAATCTTTTTCAAAGCATTCATAAACGCATCATACTGACCATCACCCTGTGCATTTTCTTCATAAACATGCCCTTCCACTTTTACCATTAATGTTGCTGATGGCCGCAGACTTTTTGAATGGGTAAGCACATAATTAATCACTTCTACTTTCTCTTCAATCGTATTTGTGTCAATTACATCCGAAATAATATAAGGCAGATCTTCTCTCGTAACTACCTCTTTTTTATCCCCCAGTTCTATGATTCTTTGCGTAACAGTTTTAAGGTCGGCCTGTGATAATTTAATGCCCAGTTCCTGTAAGTTTTTCTCAATATTGGCTTTACCTGATGTTTTGCCTAAGGCATATTTACGCTTACGACCAAAACGCTCAGGCATCAAATCGTTGAAGTAGAGGTTATTTTTATTATCTCCATCGGCATGAATACCCGCTGTTTGCGTAAATACATTTTCACCGACTACAGGTTTATTGACAGGAACTCTGAAACCGGAAAATGTTTCTACCAATCTACTCACCGAATAAAGAGACTCTTCAACAACAGAAGTCTGAATATCAGGGAAGAAGTCATTGATTACAGCTATGGTACTTGCCAAAGGAGCATTGCCTGCTCTTTCGCCCATACCGTTAACTGTTAAGTGCAAGCCCTTTGCTCCTGCTCTTATGGCTTCCATCACGTTGGCTACGCTTA
The DNA here is from genome assembly GCA_943368815.1 of Cyanobium sp. NIES-981. Lineage (GTDB taxonomy): Bacteria > Bacteroidota > Bacteroidia > Cytophagales > Spirosomataceae > Emticicia. The sequence goes on along the minus strand of CALRLS020000186.1, from coordinate 5,957 downwards.
AATCATAGTCATTATGTGCATGGAAATCAAAATGTGTATCCGGATAACGCTGAACGATGGCATGTACAAAATCGTAAGATTCTTTAGGTGTCAATACACCCAAGGTATCCGGTAAGAGTACACGTTCAATAGATTGTTGGGTAAGAAAATCAAGATATTGGAACACATACTCCTGAGAGTTTCTCATGCCATTGCTCCAGTCTTCTAAATAGACATTACATTTGATTCCCTCTGATTTTGCCAGAGCAATAACCTGTGCTATTTCTTCAAAATGCTGTTCGGGTGTTTTTTTAAGCTGATGCGTCAAATGATTCAATGAGCCTTTTGTGAGTAGATTCATCACCTTAGCTCCTGCTTCCAGCATCCATTTCACTGAAGTATCGCCATCAACAAAGGTTAATACCTCTATTTTATCCAATAATCCGTTTTCTGCGGCCCACTCTGTGATTTTTTTTACTGCCTGAAATTCACCGTCTGAAACCCTTGCAGAGGCAACTTCCAGACGGTCAACTTTCACCTCTTTTAATAGTAACTGGGCAATAGCCAGTTTTTCGGTAGAAGAAAAAGAAACTCCGCTGGTTTGTTCACCATCGCGGAGCGTTGTATCCATAATTTCTATATATTTCATTTTGCGGTATGCTTTAGGCTAGTACTTAGAACCTTGTTTTTGCTTAAAGCCGTTAATAGATGCTTTTTTCCGCAAATGCTTTTATCTCGTCCTGCATGGCTTGCAGATAATCAATATCATCATAGCCATTAATCATATTATCCTTTTTATAGCCGTTTATCGCAAAACTTTCACTTTCGCCTGTTGCTAAAATAGTGATGGTTTGTGCCGGCAGATTTACTTCCAGTTCGGCTTTAGGGTCAGCCTCTATCGCCCGAAAGATTTTGTCTAAAAACTCAGGACTTACCTGCACGGGTAATATCCCGATATTAAGAGAGTTTCCTTTAAAAATATCGGCAAAGAAACTGGAAACCACACAACGGAAACCGTAGTCATAAATAGCCCAGGCAGCGTGTTCACGACTAGAACCACTTCCGAAGTTGCGGCCACCAACCAGAATTTTACCTGAATAAATAGGGTTATTTAATACGAAATCCTGTTTTGGTGTATTATCAGGATTATATCGCCAATCTCTGAATAGGTTATCACCGAAGCCTTCACGTTTGGTTGCTTTTAAGAACCTTGCAGGGATAATCTGGTCAGTATCTACGTTTTCGATAGGCATAGGTACTGCTGTACTCGTAAGTACTGTAAATTTATCGTAAGCCATTTGTCGTAATATTTTTGACTACCAAAGACACGGTTTATTCCATAAGTCATGCCTCTGGCAATAGGTGTTTAATGTGTTAGACTAATTCTCTTGGGTCGGTTACTTTGCCAGTAACTGCTGCCGCTGCTGCCACTAATGGGCTTGCCAACAGGGTTCTTGCACCAGGGCCCTGACGACCTTCGAAGTTGCGGTTAGATGTAGAAACCGCATATTTACCTGCCGGAATCTTATCGTCGTTCATGGCTAAACAAGCCGAACAACCCGGTTGACGCAATTCAAATCCGGCTTCGTTCAGAATATCCAGAATACCTTCTTCTTTAATTTGCGACTCAACAATATGTGAACCCGGTACCAGCCATGCCGTAACGTTATCGGCCTTCTTGCGTCCTTTTACAATAGAAGCAAAAGCACGGAAGTCTTCGATACGCCCGTTAGTACAGCTTCCCAGGAAAACGTAGTCGATTGGCTTACCAACTATTTGTTCGTTTTCAGCAAAGCCCATATAGCCTAATGATTTTTTATAACTAGCCTCTCCGTCTTTTACCTGATTCGCCATAGGTATATTCTGAGAGATCCCTGTACCTAAACCCGGATTGGTTCCATAAGTGATTTGTGGCTCAATATCAGCGGCATCGAAAGAGTATTCAATATCGAAAACTGTTCCTTCATCTGTTTTTAGGGTTTCCCAATAAGCTACCGCTTTATCCCAGGCCTCACCTTTTGGCGCTAATTCTCTGCCTTTCAAATACGCATAGGTAGTTTCATCAGGAGCTATCATACCGCCTCTGGCGCCCATTTCGATTGACATATTACAAACCGTCATACGGCCTTCCATCGACATATTTCTGAAAACATCTCCAGCATATTCTACAAAGTAACCTGTTGCACCCGCGGCAGACAATTGTGCAATAATATAGAGTGTTACATCTTTTGGCATTACGGCTATGCCTAATTCGCCATTGATTGTTACCCGCATTTTCTTAGGTTTTGGCTGCATGATACATTGTGAAGAAAGTACCATTTCAACCTCCGAAGTACCAATACCAAAGGCAATAGCTCCAAAAGCACCATGAGTAGAAGTATGAGAATCACCGCATACGATGGTCATACCCGGTAATGTAATGCCGTTTTCTGGTCCTACTACGTGTACGATGCCGTTTTTTGCATGTCCCAAGCCCCAGTGTGAAATACCGTATTTGGCAGTATTTGTTTCTAAAGCCTTTAACTGGTTAGCTGAAAGCGGGTCTGATACTGGTAAATGCTGGTTGATTGTCGGTGTATTATGGTCGGCAGTAGCAAATGTACGTTTCGAAAATAACACATCAATTCCTCTGGTTTCAAGGCCAAGGAAAGCAACCGGGCTTGTTACTTCATGAATAAAGTGACGGTCAATAAAGAACACATCAGGGCCGTCTTCGATTTTACGAACAACGTGAGCATCCCATACTTTGTCGAATAGTGATTTTGGTGTTGACATTTTTTATATTTAAGCGTTTTATTTCTGTTAATTATCGTTAAACTCCTTGATTTTCTCTAAAATAAAATTAATTATATCTGAAAGCTTTGTTAAGCTATATGAAAATTCCTCTTGTATTAATATATACCTATTATACCCGCCAAACTCTATTTGTCTATTATTTAATAAATACTTGTCAAAATGCATTTTTAAATTGTTTCGTAGAAATGTATATAACTTTGTAAGTTCTAATTTATCTGCATCCAAAATATTATTTTGATTTTGCCTTACAAACAAAGATGCTTCCCAATATTCTCTCTCAATGAAAAATCCAAAATCAAATCCAAAGTGCGCCTCTGAATTTTTTAACTTGAAAGTAAAGCAGAAGCAACGATTTTGCCACACCCCTATTTCATTAAAAAAATCATCTTTTTCTTCTGCTAAAGGATTAGGTTTAATTCTTAGTTTTTCAATTTTCGATTTAACTACTTCATTCTTAAATATTTCTAACCCGTCATTTATTTTTATTATCGCCTGGTAGTTTGCTATAAAAAAGTCCACCTCTTCTTCATTCATAATACTATTACCTTTTAATTTTTGAATTGAATAGAAAAAATCAATTAAAAAAGTAAGATATTTATCTTCAGCCTTTCGTAAATATCCTCCAATAATTAATTCAACATTTTTAATGAACGAGTTATAATTTACTGATTGGAACTTTTCTATACTATCTTCTTTATCAAGAAGGTTCAATATTACAAAAACTGGAATTTTGTGGGTGTAATTTTTCCTAACAAATTCCTCGTATTCTTTAAAGGGATTAAAATCGGAATGATGATAAATTTTATTTTCAATACATATAATGTGACTTTCTGTTTCGATTAATAAATCTATTCTTCCTTTCCTTTGTAGTGAATCCTTATTTTCTCTTTCTTGCGTAAAAACTATCTCTTTCTCTCTATCTATTTTTATTACGCTTATTGGAGTTTTTTCAAATTTTTCTTTTTCCTCATACTCTACTCCTTTTAATAACGCCTTAATGAATAAGTCATTCAACTTATGTTCTCTTCTTGTATCAAAGAAGAAAGATAAAATATTACTACATGTATTTTCAAGATGTGCATTACCCATAATATCAAAAAGAGTTGCTTGTCTTTTCTCTAACTTGGGTATCTTTTCATATTCTAAAAGAATTTTTTCAAATTCTTTTAAAGAATTATCCATATCCATAATTCCTATTTTAACATTACAAATTTGAGTATAAAACCCCAATAAGGATTAACGAAATACGCCCAAAAAATAGTGTTTTTGGTTCAATGGTTTTTCTTGGGCGTAAAACCGTATTTTTCTTTGAATGCTTTAATGAAGTGAGAAACGCTCTCATAACCTATTTCAAGGCTGATTTCAGAGACGTTTTTTGCGGTATTTTGCAGAAGAAATGAGGCGTATTCAAGCCGTTTGTTTCGTATCCAGGCAGCTGGAGAAGTATGAAATTGTTGTTCGAAATCCCGTTTGAATACAGAAAGGCTCCTGCCTGAGATACGAGCCAATTCCTCAATTGATAGTGGTTTTAAATAATAGGTTTCGAGCAAGTAAGCTAAATCTATTTTTTGTCCCTGATAAATCTTAAAAAGTGTTCGTCTGAATTGATTAGTTCGGTCAAGCTCTATCAGGTGTAGCATCAATTCATTGAACTTCAATTTCAGGAACTGGTTCATTAAATTGGTTCTGGCGCTAAAAAAAGGAATAAGAGAATCTACAAACTTATCAAAGTTTTCATTGCTCTCTAAACTTAGTATCTGTTCAAAAGGGCCTTCGGTTGAGTCTTCAAATAAAGAGAGATTTTGTGCAACAAATTCTTTTAAAAGTGTTTCGGGGAAGAAAAAAACAAGACTACGGTAATTAACATCAATCGATTCGTTCATGGAGTAACAACCTCGTTGAAAGAAAAGAATCTGGCCTTTTTGTACGTGAATATCCTGTGTAGGAGAGATAAATTTCTTTTCGCCTTCTAATACATATACAATGGCGTGTTCTTCAAAGAAAATCTCATTGCGTGAAGGGTAAACATTGTTGCGATAGGCTACGAATGTCATATCCTGAATTTTCAATGATTCAAACTCATTGGCACTGATGGAGGACGGAACCCGAAGCATGGCATTAATGACGTTTATCGTCTCTCATTCTTTTCAGAGCTTTATTAGAGAATACAAATTCTTCTAATTCAGGCACATTCGTATCCAATATGGTATTACTATTGCCCTCCCAAATCTTTTTCCCCTGATAAAGAAACATGATATAGTCCCCAATTGAAAGAACAGAGTTCATATCATGTGTGATAATCACAGTGGTAGTATTATATTCTTCTGTTATCTCCTTAATCAATTCATCTATTTTGATAGAAGTAAGTGGGTCAAGACCGGAATTGGGTTCATCACAAAACAAATACTTTGGGTTCATTACAATGGCACGGGCAATACCCACCCTTTTTTTCATACCTCCCGATATTTCAGAGGGCATGCGGTTGCCTGTTCCCTCCAGGCCTACCCGTTGCAAACAAAACTCTACCCGGTCTTTCTTTTCACTTTCAGGCATTTCGGTTAGCATATCCAGTGGGAACTGGATATTCTGATGTACCGTTTGTGAGTCAAACAAGGCTCCTCCCTGAAATAATACACCCATTTCGCGACGGATATTTTTCTTGTCTTCTTCTTCTCCTATATAGAAATCACGGCCATCGTATAGCGTGGCCCCTTGTTCAGGTCGAACCAAATCGAGCATACATTTTAATAGTACGCTTTTACCAGTACCACTTGCCCCGATTACCAGACTTGTCTGACCTTTCTTAAATACACCACTAATATTCTCTAATACCTGCCGGTCGTTGAAAGATTTTGAAATGTTTTTTATTTCTATCATATAATCTCAATCCTGAATTGCGTTGTAAAGGCATTTAATCTATAAATAATATATTATCCCTACGGGATACTGGACTCTGAGGAATTTAATGCTCCTACCGATATATCGTCCCTACGGGACTCTCAGTTAGGCTTAAAATCATTAAAATTTTTTAATTAAATATCCCGTAGGGTAGGGTGTCCAATCCGTTAAAAAGTTCTTTCATATTTTCAAGACATTTCGTCTTCTAATGACTTGATTATCAGCAAGTACATCCTTACCCCATTGATCTAAATCTGCCATAGAAACGCTCTCTAAAGCTGTTT
>CALRLS020000185.1:0-9493 GCA_943368815.1 Cyanobium sp. NIES-981 | reverse complement strand
CGTAGACATCCTGCCCGCGCTTTGATTCATAAAAATCTATGGCTGCGCCTTGTGAGTAGCGCTCAATTTTGGGCACAACCGTTGCACCATAAATAAACAGACATAGGGCTGTTGATAAGGTTATCCCGCTGATGAATACCCATTTTTTTTCTATAGAATCTTTTTTTCTGAGAATCAAGACCAGAAGTATGATAAAATAGGCAAGACCGATAAGCACCTCATAGCCGCTCCAATGCACATTGGCATTGAGGTTTTTTGCAGCAAATGAATCTTTAATATATGGAATAATCGTTGCAGTATTCATACCTATTATTGGTACGGCTACCAGAACCAACGATAGAATAAAACCTATACAAATCAGTCCTATGGTGAGCCATTTATTCCAGGCCTTTTTTCCGCTTAGCCAGTCGTATAAAAACGTGGAGGCCATAAACGAAAGCGGGAAATAGGCCATAGAAGAATAATGGACAATTTTTGTAGTAACAATACTAAACAGAATCATGACCACCCAGAAGGTGATTTTCATCCATTTTCCAAAACCTTCCTGTTTAGTGGCCAGAGAAGGAATACCAAAAATTGACATCGGGAAACAGCCCAGAAGCACCACCACAAAATGATAATAGAACGGTTGGCCGTGTCCGGCATCAGGTGTAGTGAATAAGCGTATCTGATACTGAATGAATTCTTTGATGAACCAGAAGCCATTGTTTAGCAACTCATTAGCAAACCATAGAGAGGCAATGGCAATGCAAGTAATCGAAAAAACTAATATTTGTTTAAATGTAAAAAGCTTAGTAAATTTGTTATAAAGTATCCAATATGAAACTGCTGTCAATCCCCATATCAGTCCCCCCACGGGGCCTTTTGTAAGAATTGATAAGCCAATGAATATACCAGAAAGCAAGATATATTTTGGTCTGGTTTGAGCCCTGAAGGAGAAATAAATCCCCAGAAAAATAAATAGATTAAATGTCGGGTCGATGATGCCGGATTTAAAATATAGATGGGGAGTAAAAGAACCTAAATAGACAAGCGCCCAGATTAAGCCGAAGTTTGCGTTTCGGATATTTTTACCAATTAAGAATATAACCCAAAGAGTAATACATCCTACCAGAGCATTTGAGAAGCGTGCAGCGAACTCATTAATGCCAAATGCTTGCATTGCTCCTGCCTGCATCCAGAAGAAAAGAGGAGGTTTTTCCCAGAAGGGCTTATAATCAATCTGAACTTTGCTGTAATTTCCGGTGAGAATCATTTCTCTGGCTGATTCGGCGAAATTAATTTCGTCCCAGTCAAATAAATGAACATTACCTAAAAAGGGGAAGAAGAAAGCAATCCCTAAAGCTAGGACAATAAAAGGGTAATATTTTTGATGAATCTGAATACGCATTCAATAGAGTATTTTTTTTCAAAGGTATAAATAAAAAGCAAAAAGATATTAGTCCATTGTTCACTCAAGGCTGTAAAACGAAGGTCAGATACTATTGGAGAAAAGTACTTTAATCGTAAATTATTATATAAAGTATGCTATTAGGGAGGGAAGCAGAGAGCAATCTGTTAAAGTTACAGGGAATATTAAATAAGTATTATACGGAAAAAGTTGAGATAGATTATGAAAAACAACTTGCTCAAACAGGCATTTTTAGCTTATTTTATCTGAATCAGGGGGCTTTATCAATAATTTTTGACATTAAAAATTGCAAAATAGTAGATATTAGTAAAAATGTTACTAACTTTACAGGCTGTAACAGGAAGGAGTTTGATACAGACATCATATTTAAGTTTGTTTCTTTGTTAGCTCCGTAGCATATTTCACTAATCAGTTTTTTTGCTGCCTGTATAAAGAAGATATTAAAAGATTTTACCCATTTAATGACGGAGAAGGATTATTGGATTCGAGGTGTTTTTGGGAAAGAAGAGAAGAAAGTTTTTGTCTATCATTCAGGTGAAGATAAAACAGTGGAGCAGGAGATTTTATCTGAAAGAGAAAAAGAAGTACTGAAATATATTATACAGGGTCTAAGTACAAGGCAAATAGCAGGTATTAATGATGGTAATTGTTTGAGATTTTTCAGTTAGCAAGATATTTTAATGTTTAGTAAGTGTTTGATAATTGGCGGTTTGTAAGACTCAAGTGACTAAGTAGTCAGGACGACTATTGTTTTATCCGCAAATTATCAAGAAATCGTACACTTAACTAAGAAAATCACTTTTTTAGTCACAGCAAAAGTTGTTTTGGGTTCATCGGGGGACAGATTCTGCCCCCTTTGCCTTTTTTAGGGGGTCTGGCAACAAAAAAAACGCAAACAAGCTGCCTGCGTTTCTCTTTGGGAAATAAAATCTTCTATCTACAATCTATTTGTATAAATCAGGAAATTCTTTCGGACGTGCTTCGTGCATCATTTCATAAACCGCATCAAAAATAGTTTCTGCATTAGGTTTTGAAAAATAATCTCCATCGGCTGCATAGGCAGGTCGGTGAGCCTGTGCCGCAATAGCTTTAGGTGCAGAATCTAACCATCGGTAGGCCTGTTGCCCATCCAGTACTTCCTGCATCATAAAGGCAGACGCACCACCGGGCACGTCTTCGTCAGCAAAAATTACCCGATTGGTTTTTTTGATTGATTCAACAATACTATGGTTAATATCAAAAGGTAATAACGACTGCACATCTATAACTTCCGCATGAATGCCTACCTGCTCTAACTGAGTAGCTGCTTCCATTACGATTCTACACATGGAGCCATAGGTTACAACAGTTATGTCATCCCCTTTTTTCAGAATTTCCGGCACACCCAAAGGCACACAAATTTCTGAGAGATTTATGGGCATTTTCTCTTTGATACGATAGCCGTTCAGGCATTCAATAATCAAAGCAGGGTCGTCACCTTTCAGAATTGTATTATAGAATCCGGCTGCCTGTACAAAATTACGGGGTACTAAAACGTGCATTCCACGTAAAGAACCCAGCATGGCCGACATAGGAGAACCCGAATGCCAGATGCCCTCTAATCGGTGGCCGCGTGTACGAACAATTAAAGGCGCTAGCTGACCACCGGACGTTCGATAACGAAGTGAGGCTAAATCGTCAGTAAGGGTGGCTAAGGCGTAGTAGATATAATCGAAATACTGAATCTCCACAATCGGGCGTAAACCTCGCATAGCTGCTCCGATACCCTGCCCAACAATAGTTGTTTCACGAATACCCGTATCGGTTACCCGTGTTTCGCCATATTTTTCCTGTAATCCGGCAAAGCCCTGGTTTACATCACCTATATTCCCAACGTCTTCGCCAATGGCAAATACTCTCGGGTCACGGCTAAATAATAAATCAAAATAAGTGTTGATAATTTCTCGTCCATCTACACCAATACTTCGTTCATCATATTCAGGGGCAATTGCCTTGACGTTCATCGGTGAGCTGGGATATTCGCTTAGCAGGTGTGTATTAAACCTTTTCTTGTTTTCAGCCGCAACCTTTTCAAGCCAATTGATTATGGCCTTTTTTGATGGGCTTTCTTCCTGGCGCATAAGTACCAGCGCTTTTTTTACCAGGCTGATAATCTCTCTGCGAACCGCGTTTTCAGTATGCTCCAGTTCTTCTCTCAGGTGGCTTATAGCTGTAGTATGTGTACTTTCAGCAGCAGCTTTTTTCAATAATTGTATCGCTGCATCAATATCCGGCTTTATGGAGTCTCTATAAGCTGCCCAGGCTGCATTACGCGATTTTTTCGCAATATCTTTGGCTTTTGTCTCCACTGCTTTTACATCTTCCTCTGTTGCATAGCCGTTTGATAAAATCCACTCTTTCAGGTGAAGATTACAATCATACTCATGCTCAAAATCTAATCGTTCTCTGGATTTATAACGCTCATGAGAACCCGAAGTGGAGTGTCCCAATTGCTGGGTTACTTCTATTACGTGCACCAGAACCGGAACATGCTGGTCGCGGGCATAGCGTGCCGCTTTCTGATAGGCTTCTATCAATTCAACATAATTCCAGGCGCGGGCAACAATAATTTCGATACCATTTGAGCCATTCTTTCTCTGGAATCCGGCCAGTGCTTCTGAAATACTACTTTTTGTTGTCTGGTATTCTATCGGAACAGAAATGCCGTATCCATCATCCCATACTGAAAAAATGATAGGAATCTGTAAAACCCCAGCGGCATTGATTGATTCAAAAAACATACCCTGTGAAGTGGATGCATCGCCGATAGTGGCAAAGCAGACTTCGTTTCCGTTTCTTGAAAATTTGGTGAGATATTGTAAGTCAGGATTATGTCTGAATAATTTAGAGGCATAAGCCAGCCCTATAGAACGGGGCATTTGCCCTGCTGTAGAAGACACATCGCTGACAGTATTGTATAATTCGGTTTGATTAAGCCATTCTCCTTTATCATCTATCCATCTGTTCCCGTAGTGAGCGTTCATTGAGCGTCCGGCAGAGAAAGGATCATGATTAATATCAGGGTGGGCATATAATTGAGCAAAGAATTGTTGCCAGGTAAGGCCGCCGACAGCGGCTAAGAATGTCTGGTCACGGTAGTATCCTGAACGAAAATCACCTTCTCTGAATACCTTCGACATCGCTATCTGCGCCAGTTCTTTACCGTCACCGAATACCCCGAAATTAGCCCGACCCATGAACACATCTTTTCGACCGATTATGCTCACCTCACGGCTTTCGCAGGCAATCTGATAGTCATTTAAAACTTCTTCCTTAGTTAATAAAACATCTGTTGAGGTAATTAGGTCTGATGCTCCAGTCATGCTTTCAATTTTGAATGGTTAAAATGGGAAGGCGAATCCATACAAAAAATTGTAAATATACCTTACTCAACTGCCAAAACTAAAATTAGTTGTCATACTAACTAATCATGTTGTAAAGTTAACTGAAAATATTTCTTTTTCAAAAAAATGCCCCCTGAAAGAGTATTTGTTAATGACTTGTTAAAAATTTGGTATATATATAGTATTATTATTTATTTGTGTCAGAAATAAGCTTTACTAATAGAACAGAATTTATTTTTAACTTTTAATTATTTAAATCTAATGAAAAAATTAATTTCAACAATTGCGGTGGTTTTTGCGTTTGTAGCAGCCGTACAAGCTCAGGGAGTATTAAAATTCAACAAAGAAGTACATGATTTCGGTAAAGTAGCTGAAGGTCCATTAGCAACTTATAGCTTTGAAGTTACAAATACAGGTACTGCTCCGGTTGTTATCTCAAATGCTGCTGCTTCATGCGGCTGTACTACTCCTGAGTGGTCAAAAGACCCAATCATGCCGGGTGCTAAAAGTGTAATCAAAGTAGGTTATAACACATCAGGCCGTCCGGGTTCATTCACAAAAACAATTACTGTTACAAGCAATGCTGAAAACGCAACAGTAATCTTAACAATCAAAGGTGAAGTTACTGCTCCATCAGCAGCACCTGCGAATGCTCCGGCCTCATCGCCAAACGGAAAGAAAAAAGTATAAGCCTTAGAGAATATATTCTTTCATCAGGGAGCCATCTGCTATTAAGCAGGTGGCTTCTTTGTGTTTTGGCAGTACTGACCGATAAATTTTCAATAGGATTTGTCTAAGTGGAAAAAAATATCGAATATCGAATTAGAAACAGTTTTAACAAATATTACTGGTTTGACCTTATTTTCACCGTATGAAACGGTTCGGTGTCATTCCAGTAAACTAAATCATAAACTAGCGCCTATACCGTATGAATTTTCTTTGCATTTGTACTTATTATAAAGGAGTAGAATTCCTGAAATCCTGTAAAGCCGAAGGAAATACAGTTTATTTATTAACCAATAAAAAACTGGAGCAAAAGGCCTGGCCTTGGGAGTCGATAGACGAGACATTTTATTTAGACAATATCGATAACACATTTGATACCTATAGTAATATAATAAAAGGTCTGGCGCATCTGATGCAAAGTAAGAAGATAGACCGTATTGTGGCTTTGGATGATTTTGATGTGGAGAAAGGAGCATTGGCACGTGAGCATTTCAGAATACCGGGCATGGGACAAACTACGGCTCGATATTTCAGAGATAAACTGGCTATGCGTGTGCAGGCACTATCAGCAGGTATTAATGTTCCTCCATTCAGTCCGCTTTTTCATGACCTGGAGATTACCGAATACCTTAATGCTACGTCTGCTCCCTGGGTTATCAAACCCCGTTCGGAAGCATCAGCGGCAGGTATCAAAAAAGTGCATAGTTTTCAGGAGGCCTGGGATACCATTCATAGTTTAGGCGAGGAGAGACATAATTTTCTGATTGAGCAGTTCAAGCCCGGCGATGTATATCATATAGATTCATTGACGGTTGGTGGTAAAGTGATTTTTTCGAGATGTAGCCAATACCTGAATACCCCATTTGAAGTAGCGCACGGAGGAGGGATTTTCCGCTCGGTGACAGTAGAACACGATTCGAAAGATGAGAAAGCTCTGCGGAAAGTAAATGAGCAGGTGATGAAAGCCTTTGGCATGAAATCCAGCGCTTCACATACGGAAGCTATTAAATGCCATGAAGACGGTAAGTTCTATTTTCTGGAAACAGCTTCGAGAGTAGGAGGAGCCAATCTGGCTGAAATGGTCGAATACTCATCCGGCATTAATTTATGGCGTGAGTGGGCAAAGATAGAAACCGCCGTTGCTACTGGGGGAACTTATGAGTTGCCTCCGGTTGATGATTATTATTCAGGCATTATTATCTCCTTATCATCGCACCAATGGCCGGATTATAGCCCGTTTAATGACCCCGAGATAGTATGGAAAATGAATGATGAATACCATATAGGTTTAATTGTTCGCTCAAAAAAACGGGAGAGAGTGATGGAATTAATGGAAAAATATGCCGTAATGATTCGTGATTTAGGCTACCATGCTTCGGCTCCCGCACCTGACAAACCTGTGCATTAAAAGTAGTACGATTCGTTGACCCGTCGTATATATAAAGTACAGATTGCCAAATATCAATCATTCAAACCTAAGATGACTACACAAGAAATTATTGACTATGTAAATTCACACCCATCCGGAAAAGTGAAGCTGGCTGTTGCCGATATTGATGGTATTTTAAGGGGTAAATATATCAGCAAACAAAAATTTCAATCAATAATTGAAGGAGATTTAGGCTTTTGTGATGTAGTATTAGGTTGGGACATGGCCGATGTCTGTTACGACAATACTGATTTTACAGGCTGGCATTCGGGTTATCCTGATGCTAAAATCAAATTAGATTTATCTACATTTCGTAAGATTCCGTGGGAAAATGATATTCCGTTTTTTCTGGGAGATTTTATTGAAGAAGCGGCAGAAATATGCCCGAGAAATTTATTGAAGCGAGTAATTGAACAAACAGAACAGGCAGGCTTTAAGCCTTTCTTTTCTCAGGAGTTTGAATGGTTTAATTTTGAAGAGACCCCTGTGTCTGCCAATGCCAAAGGTTTTCAGAATCTTACCCCTTTGACTCCCGGCATGTTTGGCTACTCAATTCTGAGAAGTACCCTGAGAAACGACTACATGACTGCTCTGTTTGAGCATCTGTCTAAATTCGATATACCGCTTGAAGGTCTGCATACCGAAACAGGGCCGGGCGTTTATGAAGCCGCCATTACTTATTCAGATGTATTGAGCGCTGCCGACAGGGCATTGCTATTTAAAACCTCAGTAAAGGAAATTGCCTATCTGCAAGGTATTATGGCCACTTTCATGGCGAAAATCAATGAGAATCTACCAGGTTGTAGTGGGCACGTTCACCAGAGCCTTTGGGATAGTGATGCCAAAACCAATCTCTTTTATGATGAAAAATCACCCAATCATATCAGCGAACTGATGCAGAGCTATATGGCTGGGCAATTGTATTGCCTGCCTCATATTCTGCCAATGGTTGCCCCAACTATTAATAGCTATAAACGCCTGGTAGAGGGTGCATGGGCACCAACTACGCTTACCTGGGCAGTAGACAACCGTACAGTGGCGCTTCGGGCATTGCCTATCAGTAAAAAATCCTGTCGTTTAGAAACCCGTGTGGTGGGCTCTGATACAAATCCTTATCTGGCTCTGGCTGCCTGTTTGGCATCCGGCTTATATGGTATCCGTAAAAACTTAAAATTGAATCAACCTGCTACAGTTGGTAACGGGTATCGGGATATAAGTAATGGGGTATTACCACGAAACCTGGACGAGGCAACTAATACCATGAAAAACTCAGAAATAGCAAAAGAGCTTTTTGGTGAAAAATTCGTTGCCCATTTTACCCAAACCCGTGACTGGGAATGGCGTCAGTATGCCAAAGTGGTGACAGACTGGGAATTGAAAAGGTATTTTGAGATTGTATAACCAACGCCCCTAAATGATAATACTCGTTGTTTTTCTGGCTATTGTTTTCATTATCCTGTCCTCGACCTTGTTTAAATTGCATCCTCTGATAGGCTTATTATTGGCGGCTTTGGGCGTAGGTATTTTTGCGGGACTTCCTATTGATAAATTAGCTGAGACCATTGGTAAAGGCTTTGGTGAACTGATGTCAAAAATCGGTTTGATGGTTATTCTTGGTTGTGTAATAGGTGCTATACTGGATAAATCCGGGGCGGCTATTAAAGTTGCAGATATTATATTAAAACTCTTTGGTGAAAAGTATCCGGCCTTTGCCATGTCTGTAATCGGAGCCATTGTGGGTATACCTGTTTTTTGTGATTCGGGGTTTATCATTCTGGCAAAACTCAATAAAATTGTAGCTAAAAAGACCAAGAAACCTTTAGGCACGATTGCCATTGCACTTTCGGGAGGGCTTTTCGCTACACATACGCTGGTACCTCCTACACCGGGGCCCTTATCGGCGGCAGGTAATCTGGGCTTATCTCATAGCATAGGACTGGTTATTCTGATAGGGCTTGTGGTTTCTATTCCCAGTTTGTTTGTATCAACCTGGTTTGCACAAAAGTATGCTAAGAAACTGGCCATTATAGAAGACCCGGAAGAGAATAGGGGCGATACGCATCACGTAACTTTACCTGCAGGCTGGAAGGCCTTTATGCCTATTCTGCTACCTATAATATTGATTACGATAGCATCATTTGCCAAAATTTTGAACCTGAATGAAGGCCTGACCAAATGGCTGAATTTCTTTGGCAGCCCGCTGGTATCGTTTCTGATAGCTATCTTTTTTTCTTATAGTTTGTTTCCCGAAAAGCCCTTCGAGAAAATATTTGCCTGCTTTAAGAGTGGCATAGAGCATTGCGGTACAACGCTTGTATTAGTAGGAGCGGGGGGTGCTTTTGGTGCAGTACTGAAAGAAACTGCATTGAAAGACATTGTTAGTAACTGGTTATTAGTTAACCAGACCTCCGGTCTCGTATTCCTGCTTATTGCTTTTTTAGTTGCGGCCTTTTTTAAAACAGCACAGGGTTCAACCACTACCTCAATGGTATTAACATCCGGTATTTTAGCTCCGTTGCTTATTTCTATGGGTTTTATAGATCC
>CALRLS020000184.1:0-9512 GCA_943368815.1 Cyanobium sp. NIES-981 | reverse complement strand
GTCACGATACAAACCATAATAAAAGGTATCGTTTCCAGTGAAAACTTTGTCTGCCTTGTACAATATAACAGGCTTGTCAAAACTTGTGGTATCAATACTGATTTTCCCGTGCTGTGGCTGACTTACAATCCTCAGACTTGCTTTACTATATAGCGAACAAATAATGTCATTCTGCAAAATATCAATGGCGATGTTTGAGCCCAAAGCATAATTTGTGATATTCAATACATCATCTTTAATACCCTGCGCACATGTGACCGGCTCAACTACGGTCAATTCAACCGGGGCGACCGGGTTCTTGGTGTTTGGTATGCCTATCCGATACAGAAAAGAATCGTCACCAACGAAATCTTTTTCGGGCGCATAAATAATTTTCTGGTTTTCGATAGTCGCCGTGCCGTGTTTGGGTGCTATCTCAATTTGTATTGAGCTGATAGTGCTACAGGTTTTATCATTGCCAGTTACGTTCAGCGTTGTAATTGATGATGCCTCAACCTCTATTCTATCACCGATAGCCCCGGCAAAACACGGCAGGTCTTGTGCCGAAGCCACGATATTAAACTCAACCTGCTTATCGATTGTATTGCCTGCCTGTGTTTTGCCTCTCAGAATCAGATTGTCTTTGTTGGCAGAGCTTGTACTTGTAAACCGATAATACACCAGACCGTTATCAGTAAATTTTGCCTCGCCATAAAGGGGTGCTTGCGCAATGCTTATCTGGCTGGCGGTTTCAAGACCTTTCAAGGAGGTCGGATTTATAGTCACAGCATCCTTAGTGGTATAAAAAATATCATTTGGATTTTCTTCCAGGGACATCGGACCTGCTGAACCAACAGTTAAGTTGTCGCAAGCGCCCACCACCAGCGCAACGAGACAAAAGCTCAGAAGCGATTGGTTAATGATTTTTTGCATGAAGAATATTTGCAGGCGTCGAAACATGAAATGCCGGTTTTTTTTAATGATGACACAAAAAACAGAAATACCGTTTAAAAACAGTTTAAATTTACTCAATAATTATTTTCTTAGTATGCTGATTCAACTGGAGAATATAGACACCTTTACTAAAATTCCTTAAATCTATCTCATTAGCAGGCTCTATCAATCTTTGCTGCAAAACCACTTTGCCTTTTACATCTATCAGTTTTAGCTGAACGGCTTGACTATCATTCGTTTTAACCATCAGCTTATTATGCGCAGGATTCGGATACACGGTCTCTGCCCACTCCTGCTCGATGGAAGTAATTGCCACCAATTGCTTATCAGATATCATTGCACAACCATTTACAGTTACTTTTACCGAATAGTCACCATTACTATTAAAAGTAAGCGTATTGGTCGTAGCTCCGGGAATTGCTGTGTCATTCAGATACCATTGCAGCGTTCCTGTTGCCGTAACACCTAATTGATTATTCTCCATTTTAATAATAGGCTTTGCAGGTAGAGGTTTAAAGAGAACAGTTACGGCATTTGAGGGTTCACTCGAATTACCATCTTTGCCTACAATCAATTTATAATTCCCAGATTTAGTGACGGCTAATTTGTTATCTGTCTTAATCACCTCTTCAGTTTCATTAATTGTCCATTTGTATGAATCAAAGTCCTTGGGAGCCGTCAGCACTATCGTTTCACCCTCACAAGCTTCTGTATTCGGAACGCCGATAATAGGCTGGGCTAATTTTACCTGAAGGGAAAACAATTGCCGACCCAAATCAGGAGTAGAAGCCAGACAAACCGGAATGCCATTTACTGAGGTCATAAAGAAAATATCAGGATTTGAACTCTGCGGACCTTTCCATAAATCGCCAATCATTCTGGTTCCTTCGGTGGTACCATCTGTTACCCAGGGTTCTACTCCTGCTTCGGGAGTTCCTGCACTGAAATACACTTTATTTTCTATTACTTTAAGGTGTATTTCAGGAGCCGTAAACTCTTTCAGCAATTGCGCTTTGGCGCCTTTCCCAACTGTAGCATATACTTGTTGCTTACCATTTCCCCTGATGACAAAAATATACTTTTCATTCAACTCAACAGCCTCTCCCAACACACCTTGTGCGATTTCATAACTATTACCAGGTGTCCAGAGAATTACTTTGCCGTATGGATTAGCCAAAATGCCATTCGGAAATGTTCTTACAGGAAAATATTCATAATCATTGCCGATAAGTGCGTCCTTACTTAATACACCGTTTTCAAAACGATAGATTTCCAGTCCTACCCCCCCTGAAAATGCATATCTGTGTAAATACAAAGTATTTTCTATTTTAACCGGAGTCAAATCAAAAAGTATATTAGACACAGAAGATTCTTCAGTAGTTCCGTTTTTATAAGTCTGTACTCTATAGGTAGTAGTTCCATTTAATGTTTTTGAAAACAAAAAATAATAGGTATCCTCAATTATCTTAGATCCACTCAGTCGGTAATCTTTAAATAATATGGGTATTTTCTTGGTATCGGAAAGACTTCCTCCGGTCACATAAATATACTCGGCATCACCTCCAAATACTATGTCTGCCAGATTATCTAACAGGCGATTATAAGCATTGGCGTCTGTGTAGGGTTCCATAGTAAATAGTTTTACCATTGTCGACCCCTGAAGCGTGTAAATACTGCATTGACTAGTAATTATATTCGACTTAAATAGTGGGTTTTTATTAACACTCCCTATAAACTCAGGATTAGTTCCGGGCTCTACACTAATGGACCCTGATCCGATAAATCCATAACTTCCATTAGATCCCGGGGAGTAAACAATATTCTCACCAAAGAGGCTGAAATATCGTAATGGGCTTTTACTAATTACAGAATCTACAGATGCTAAATTGTTATTGCTTACACTATTCTTTAATACCATCAGTTTATTTGGTTCATCACTTCGGATAAACGCATGATATACCAGGTTTCCAACTTTGCTATTGTCGTAAGACCATATTGGTTTATTTGCTTCGAATAGTGTTTTCGTTCCCTCAACTGTACCGTCTGAGATAAATATCAATGGTAAAAGTGAGTTGGAACAAACCGAACAATAGGTATCATAAATAGCTTTACGAAGATTAGTAACGAGTAATGAGCCGTTAGATAATACACTTTTATCATATTCTGTGCTGTAAGGATAGTTAGTAACCGAAGGTAAGGTTTTTAAAGCTATTGTCCCCTTCTTCGTTCCATCCGATTTATAAATAACCATTCCGTTTTTCTCCGGAGAACTCCATATAAGGGTCTTGTCATCCAGTTTATATAATTTCTGAATCCCCTGCCCTATTGGATTATCTTCTTTAATAAACGAAACACTTCCGGTATTTTCATCCATTGTATAAAGACCTTCTCCGGTATTTCCTTTTTTACCACTCATGAGCCATAATCCGGCTTTGATTTCTCCAATAAACTCATTAAACACAATATCAGCAGGTAAACTGATAATCTTTTGTGTATCAGCATCGTAAAGAATATGGTCTGAATTGAGATAGTCTTTTTTCAGAACAAAAAGGTTATTACCATTACTCAATACAATGGAGAATATCTGGTTGTCCGGGAATCTTTTGTTAGTAACTCCAAGGTCTGATTCATAGGCCATTTTGTAAATATTCAGGTTACTGGCACCATTGTATTTAAAATAACTGGCCATATAGGTATTCTGACCTTGATGCTCAACTTTCATTGCCTGCCCCCAGGGCCTATATAAAAATGCCTGTTCAAAAACTCCTGTGTTGCTGTTAAGTTTAAAGTCGCGGGTTGGGCTTGTCAAAGCATCCTCACCTTCGCCTATTATGACATTAAGCAGGTGCAATTGATTGTTCAAAGCATAAATTCTGTTAATAAATCCACCAAAGTAGTGGGTACCGTCTGGCAGACTGATGCTCTTTGTATTTACTCCATCATATTCATACAATTCATTCTGATTATAGGCTCTGAAATACAGTTTATTTCCGGCTACTGCATTCTCATTCATGTCCGGATAATACGGATTGTTCAAGTCTGTATTAGCCGCGTTAGCGCTTGTTCGAAACAATTTATTACCAACAAACAAAAGGTCTTTAAATACTAAAGGGAAGCCCACGTATTTACCTGTAGAAGATTCCTTCGTTAACAATCTGAATTCTTTATCAAACTGACTGATGAATGTTTTTTTCTGAGTAGCACCATAGCCTACGAAATAATAGTAATTGTCTGACTTTAACAGATAATAGTTTGAGTTTGATGCAAACGCAGTATCAGCAATTTCACTCACTTTCATTGTAGCGGTAGCACTGCCATCCGTCCGCCATATTTCAATAGACTTAGCTTCATTATTCCTGACCAGATAAAACAGCTTGCCGCCATCCTGGAAGAATTGTTTTTTGTTTTGTCCCACAATCAGGTTCTTACCTAGCATAACAGTCCCTCCACTTGTTCCGTCTGTTGCCAGTAAAACATTCTCAATTCCATTACTGAGCGTTTCGGTAAACAGGCATCTGTTGTTAATAGTTGCCAGGTACCTGTGATTAGTATTATTGGCGCCGACAGTTTTTACTGAGGTCAGTTGCACCTGTGCCTCAACCCGAAAGCACACCCATAAAATTAGTAGAAAAGTAGAAATACGTTTTTTCATAGAGTCACGATTCATTTTCTATATTGACAACAGAAAGGGTAAAAGGGTTGGGAAAAATCTATGCATTATCCGTAAACCTCTGTTCTGTATTTCCTTTATTCATACTTATTCTGCAATAAATACAATTCTCAAAACAGAACCGAAAAATTTATGAATTTTACCAAATAAAAATTTGCATATTAAATTTGCACATGTATATTTGATGAGAAATAAGTATTTATACTCATTTTCAATTAATTAAACATCATCATTTCTAAACTGGTATGGGGGAAACGTCTGGATTAGAAATGAGCAAACGTAGGTAAACATAATTCAAAATGACAAACGGAACTAAACTCCGTGTCGTTGTGGTGGGCAACGGCATGGTGGGCTATAAGTTTTGCGAAAAACTCGTAGCCAGGGCTTCTGATTTCTTTCAGATCACTGTATTTGGTGAAGAGCCTCGTCCTGCATACGACCGTGTACATCTCAGTGAATACTTTGCAGGTAAAACTGCCGAAGATTTAACTCTCGCTCCTTTAGACTGGTATTTCGACAACCAGATTCAGATTAACCTCTCAGACCCGATTACGCATATCGACCGGGACAATAAAACAGTTTTATCACATCACGGCCTTTCAGTACCTTATGATTACCTGATACTCGCTACAGGCTCTGCGCCTTTTGTGCCATCTATTCCGGGTATTGAGAAAGAAGGCGTTTTTGTGTATCGTACCATCGAAGACCTCGAAATGATGCAAAGCCATGCTAAAAAAGCCAGAAAAGGGGCGGTGATTGGTGGTGGTCTTTTGGGACTGGAAGCTGGTAAAGCATTGATAGATTTAGGCCTGGAAGAAATTCATGTGATTGAATTTGCCCCTAAACTCATGCCTCGCCAGATTGACCAGGCGGGTTCTGATATGCTCAAAAACAAACTGGAAGCGCTGGGACTTAAAATACATCTGTCAAAAAATACACATGAGGTTCTAGGTGATGAAACCATTAAAGGCATGAGCTTTGCCGACGGCTCAAAACTGGAAGTTGATATGCTGGTGATTTCGGCAGGTATCAAGCCCAGAGATGAGGTAGCCCGCTTAGCAGGTTTAGAAGTGGGCAGCAGAGGTGGAATTGTGGTAAACAACCTTCTGCAAACATCTGACCCGAGTATATATGCCATTGGCGAATGTGCCTTGCATAAACATATGATATATGGTCTGGTGGCTCCCGGCTACGATATGGCCGAGGTTGTAGCCACTAACCTGAGCAAAGTGGCAGATGCCGAAGGGAAATCCTTTGTATCTTTCGATATGTCAACCAAACTAAAACTGATTGGGATTGATGTAGCCAGTTTCGGCAATCCCTTCGTTGAAGAACCCGATTGCCAGACCATCGTTTACGAAAACAAATCGAAAGGTATCTATAAGAGAATCAATATTTCAACTGATGGCAAAAGTCTGCTTGGCGGTATTCTGATAGGCGATGCAGAACAATACAATATGCTATTGCAGACTACCATCAATAATCTGGTGATACCTAAAGACCCGGAGGATTTGATTCTTGGTAGCCGTGGTGGGGAATCAGATGGTGGTGCAGGGATAATGGCATTGCCTGATGAAGCCCTTATCTGTTCGTGCGAAGCAGTTTCAAAAGGCCGTATCTGCCATGAGATTGTTGAAAATAAATTGACCAATCTTAATGATATTAAGAAATGTACCAAAGCCGGAACAGGCTGTGGTGGTTGTGTACCATTGGTAAAAGACCTGATTCAGGGAACCATGAAAGCACAGGGTATTTATATCCGAAACATTCTCTGTGAGCATTTTGATTATACCCGTCAGGAATTATTCAATCTCGTAAAAATCAATAACCTCAGAACTTACGACGAGGTATTGGATAAATTTGGTAAAGACGATGGCTGCGAGGTCTGCAAACCTGCTGTTGCTTCTATACTGGCGAGCTTGTGGAATGACATGATTCTACAGAAAGAAAATGCCACAGCACAGGATTCGAACGACAGGTTTCTGGCGAATATCCAGCGTGGGGGAACCTACTCGGTTGTGCCACGTATTCCCGGCGGAGAGATAACGCCTGAGAAACTGATTGTGATTGGACAGGTAGCGCAAAAATACGGACTTTATACCAAAATCACCGGAGGACAACGTATAGATATGTTCGGCGCTCATGTCGGCGACTTACCCATGATATGGGAAGAACTGATAGCTGCAGGCTTTGAGAGTGGTCATGCCTACGGGAAATCCCTACGAACAGTTAAAAGCTGTGTTGGCACCACCTGGTGTCGCTTTGGCGTGCAGGATTCCGTGAGCTTTGCGATAGAAGTGGAGAATCGGTACAAGGGACTTCGTTCGCCTCATAAATTAAAATCGGCAGTATCCGGTTGTATCCGTGAATGTGCCGAGGCCCAGAGCAAAGATTTTGGCATTATAGCCACCGAAAAGGGCTGGAACCTGTATGTATGCGGCAATGGTGGTTCAAAGCCGCAACACGCTTCCCTGCTGGCAACCGACCTGAGCAGCGAAATGTGCCTGAAATTGATTGACCGCTTCCTGATGTTTTATATCAAAACAGCCGAACCACTTACCCGCACGGCCACCTGGCTTAATAAGATGGAGGGCGGAATAGCCTATCTGAAATCGGTGATTATTGAGGATAGCCTGGGTATCTGCGACGAACTGGAAAGAGAAATGCAATCGTTGATTGATAATTATCTCTGCGAATGGAAAGAAGCCGTTGAAACACCGGAAATCCGTAAACGTTTTGTGCATTTTGTGAATGCGCCTGAGCAAAAAGACCCGAACGTGAAGTATGAGCCGCTCAGAGACCAGATAATGGCCACCGATTGGAATAAAATCTCTGCTTAATTTCTTTTAAATCAAAAACAGAACAATCATGCTAACAACAGATATAGATATAGCCCTGGCGATTAGTTGGAAACAAGCATGCCGGGTAGATGATATTCCGGAAAACGGCGGCGCTTGTGTATTGCTTGACGGCGAACAGATAGCCATCTATAATTTCAGCAGACGTAATGAATGGTTTGCTACCCAGAATCTTTGTCCGCACAAACAGCAAATGGCTTTGTCGAGGGGGATGATAGGCACACAGGGCGGCACGCCGAAGGTAGCCTGCCCGTTTCATAAAAAGACTTTTTCGCTCGAAACAGGCAAATGTATGGGCGAAGATGATTACCAGATTACGACTTATCCGGTAAAAGTAGAGGGTAATATGGTATTTGTGGGCCTGTCTGTAAATAATTATTAACATTTACATAACAGGCTAATATCCTGACCATAAGACTTTTCAGCGGTGTTTGCAGGCCAAACCCCAATAAAAATTAAAATATTTTTCAGATTTTATTTGACACATATCGCTGAAAAGTCTAATTTTGCACCACGATTTCAGACAAAGGAGTCGCGGCACAAGATTCCCGAATAGCTCAGTCGGTTAGAGCATCTGACTGTTAATCAGAGGGTCGCTGGTTCGAGCCCAGCTTCGGGAGCACTGATAATCAAGCACTTAGCAGCAATGTTAGGTGCTTTTTTGTTTTAGGTGCATAACAATTTGCATAACTTCCCTCAGGTTTTAATTTATGCTTAGACATACCTACCCCACAGGTTTTAGACTTGAACCGAGAAAGTGCTTCAGTATTGATCCCAAAATCCACACAACAAAAAAAGCACTCACTTCTGAGTGCTTTTTGCGGGCTGAACGGGGTTACAATCGAACCCTTAGTGCCATTTTTAACCTTTTTGGATAGTATTTTTGAATGTTAATAATGTAAGCTTGTTTAATCTTTGAAGGAACAGGTTTATGGTACTTATACATTTTTTATTGATGAAATTAATTATGTTTGGTACTTCCAATTATCGGACGACTCAAACGCTTTGCCTTCTCAAACACTAAAGGAAAACCAATCTTTCTAATCTGTAGTACTTTACTTAATACAGGTTTTTCATCAACTATTCTTTTTCATTTTAACTACCTTATCCGCCAAGCCACTGTTTAAATTGTGGCATCCGGCTTCGGCTTACAATTACCTCTGCATTACGATCACTTTTCAAAACAATTTTGGCCTTTTCACTAAAATATTTGTGTATCCCTTCAATGCTATTAATATGTAGAATATACTGCCTGTTTACCCGAAAGAAAAAAACCGGATCGAGTTGCTCTTCCAACTCTTCAAGTGTGTAAGGAACTACAATGGATGAGCCATCAAAGAGCTTAAAATGTACAATCTTGTATTCAAGAAAAATGTATTCTATGTCATTTACGGAAACCACCTTGTAAGTTTCTCGATAATGCAATAAAAACCGGCTTTTATATGTTTTTTGCTGAGTTCGCAGTATGTCAAAAATACCATTCACATCTTGCGCCGATATTAATGAACGGTATTCGTTTACTTTTTCTATGGCTTCTTCCAACTCTTCTTTTGCCACAGGTTTCAACAGGTAAGCAGCACCATAAACCTTAAAGGCTCTTAAGGCGTATTCATCATAAGCTGTAGTAAAAATTACAGGAGACTCAATCTTTACTTCTTTGTATATTTCGAAAGACAAACCGTCAGCCAGACGTATATCCATAAAAATCAGGTCCGGAGCAGGGTTTGCATTCAGCCATTCTATACTCTCCTGAACAGTAGGTAAAACCGTCAGTAAATTTGCGTTTCTGTCTACCTTTTCTACCATGCTTTTCAGTAGCTCGGCATTATGCTGTTCGTCTTCTATAATCAGGTAGTTCATTGTACTACTAATACATTTAACAGAGGCAATTTCACTTCGAATGAAGACGCCGTCTTAGTAATTTCAGGTACTTTGCCTTCTAATAGCTGGTAGCGTTCCATTATATTTTTCAATCCCATTCCGGTGCTTTTATAATCTATATTGATAGGTTGCAGGTTGTTTTTAACGATAATTTTGCCTTCTCCGGAACT
>CALRLS020000183.1:0-9556 GCA_943368815.1 Cyanobium sp. NIES-981 | reverse complement strand
CATTCTTTCCATAGGTCGGCGCAGTCTGTTTGAAATAATTTATTCTGGATTTTTTCATCTCAAACCTATTTACTTCAAATTCCCAAAAACTCCCCTTGTCATTGAGAATAACAAATGAGGCAGAGAATGAATTATTAAAATCAAGACGGTGTAGATTCTTATATTCTAAAGAAATATCATTAATATAATCATAATCTAACTCGCCGGAATTACTGAAATACTTTGTCCAGGAATTTGTTTCAATGAGTTTTATGATTCTTTTGTATTTATTCTTTTCACTTGTTTTTTGAGAATAGCAAAGTGAAAAGGAAAGTGGAAAAACTACGAAGTAGATTAGCTTTTTTAGATTCATTGAGTCACAGAATTAGAGGTAGTTTTTTGATTTTAGTCTTTCTCAGCCTGGAATTATATAAATGCTGTTAAATCACATTGATACCAGTTGTTTGCAATTATATGGCGAAAATGAATGTAAAGCAAAAAATATTTATTTTTTATCTATCCTGGTTTTTGAATGATGTAAAAGCCTTTTGGTGTATCGGCTATAATGCAAGGCAGTATATCTCAAAATACATTCTACATAGTCTGCGTACGATATTCCCTCGGAAGAGTCCCGGTAGATTTCTTGAAGAACTTGGTAAAATTGGTAGGTTCGTCAAAGCGTAAACGATAGGCGATTTCGGTTACTGAAAGCTCAGTAGTGTGCAATAATGATTTTGCCTCAAAAATCAACCTTTCATTAATTAACTGCTTGGCTGATTTCCCTAATTCTTTTCTAAGAGTATTACTGAGGTGGTTAGGGTGCACATTCAATTCTTCAGCAAATTCATTCACGGTAAATACTTTTCTGGTTCTTCCTTTCGAGAGCAATAAAAAATGTTCTTCCAGCAGGCGTTCAAATGCTCTGCTCAGTCTTGCGTTTCTGGTGTGTTCAGTAATTGTATGTGTATGTGCGGCATAAGTCTCCTGTGCTTTAATAAAATAGATATGTAGTAAATGGCGCATCACTTCCCAACGTGAAGCAGCATCGCAGTTCACCTCTTTGAGCATTAATTCAAATAAATCTACAAATGGTTGCTGTTGTTCTGCAGATAAATCAAATACGGCTCTGCCCTCTAGCTGAAACATTGGTAGTTCACGTATGGTTTGCAGGCTTTCAGGAGCAGATGCGAAGAAACTCTCGTTAAAAAAACAGATATAACCAGTCAGGTCTTCTAAACGGTGGTATTGGTGCAAATGCCAGGGACTAAGAAAATACAGAGTGCCGGCCTGCATCAGAAAATCAGAGATACCGACTTTAAAGGCAAGTTTTCCGCTTGTTACGAGGGCAAATACATAGCTATCGCTGCGGTAAACAGGGCTGAAGGCAGGTCTTGTCCGCATAGATTCTTCGAATCGGTAAAGCTGAAAATCGGGCGAATGAGGGTCTGGTAAACCCAGCGCCTGCATCAGTTTTGTGATGCCAATAAAGACTTCAAAATCAGGCGTTTTCACAAACGAATCTTTAATTGCTCAAAAGTACAAATAGAATCCCTTTCAATGATTAAAAAATGCTTAAATTCGTCCTTTAAAATCCTGATTTACTCACGGTTTTTCGCCGTTCATACTAATTGCAGTATTTTTTTTGCCAAGTATCTTGCATTACATAGTACCTTATATTATCTTTGTATCATTAATTCCAACAGGAAATGCTTTAAACGATATAGATAATATGGATTTAGAAAACGCCCAAGTGCAGATGCGGAAAGGGATATTGGAGTACTGCATCTTACACATAATTTCGAGGGGCGAAATTTACGCCTCCGAAATTCTAGACGAACTAATCAATGCCAGAATAATGGTCGTTGAAGGTACGCTCTACCCCCTCCTGACCCGTCTGAAAAACTCGGGTCTGTTAGATTATAAATGGGTTGAGTCAACCTCAGGCCCGCCAAGAAAGTACTATGTATTAACTGACACAGGACAATTGTTTTTAGATAATCTTAATAATACATGGAATGAGCTCTCAGAATCGGTCACATCGATTATCAGCAAAAAAACCAAATAGACTTAAAATAAGAACAATACTATTCATTTATCCACTGAGGCAATTCCCTGTGGTATATATAGTTTAAGACAATGAAAAAGACAATACAAATTAATATAGCGGGCGTTGTTTTCAATATAGAGGAGGACGCCTACGACAAACTAAGCAATTACCTGCGTTCCATTCAGCAATACTTTTCATCGTATGAGGGTAATCAGGAGATTGTTTCAGATATTGAAGCAAGAATTGCGGAGAAATTCTGGATTAAAGATAAATCAGATATTTCTTCACAAGTAATAACCATTGAGGGTGTAAACGACCTCATTAAATCAATGGGTAGTGTAGCCGATTTTGAAGCTATACAGGAAGAAGAAGATTTGAAAAGCCGTGCTTCGGCCAAAGCCGAAACCAAAAGTTCGGCAGAGACCGGAACAACAGCGGAAGAAAAAACCAGCTTTGGTACTCAGGAAACCACCACGGCAGGGCCGAAACGCCTGTATCGTGACGTAAAACGCAAGGCTCTGGGTGGGGTTTTGGCAGGTTTGGCTCATTATTTCAATATAGATGTGGTATGGATGAGAATTATCTTCTTATTCCTTTTGTTCGGCATGCCGCCTTTAATTGATGATTTAGCACCTATATCTGGTTTTATTTTCTTAGGCTATTTTGTATGCTGGCTGGTGTTTCCTGCCAGTACTACGCTTACGGAAGATGAAAAAATCAAGAAATTTTACCGGGATAAGGATAATAAGGTACTAGGCGGGGTAGCCAGTGGATTAGCAGCCTATTTTGGTGTAGATATTACCGTCATCCGTTTATTATTTGTATTGGGAGTTCCGCTTTTCTTTATTGGTGGTATCGCTTATATTATTCTCTGGATAGTGGCCCCTAAAGCACAGACCCTGACCCAGAAAATGGAAATGAAGGGTGAGCCGGTAACGCTATCTAACATTGAAACGAATATTAAAGAAGGCCTGAAAGTAGATAAAAGCGCTCCTGAAAATGCCCTTACCAAGATTCTTTTATTCCCTTTCCGGTTAATCGCAGTCGTTATTAAGGGAATTGGAGAGATCCTGAAAAACCTCGGGCCGGTGGCAAGAGTTTTGTCAGGTATTGCGATCATGTTTTTTGCCCTGGGCATACTTATAGCAGTGGTAATCTTTGTTGCGGCTTTCTTTGGCGTGGTAACAGGTTTTGAGGGGACAGATTTCTTCGATAATAGTCCTTTCAGATCACTTGCAGGTGATATTCACCCTATGACAGGTTTCTTTGCTTTCCTTGCGAGCTTCACACCATTCCTGGCTTTGTTATTAGTCGGTTTGATATTAATTACTAACCGCCGGATTGGTACCCGTAATTTCTGGATTTCATTATTAGGTTTATGGTTAGCAGGCTTAATGGGTACAGGTATACTTGCCACAAAATACGCCCTGAATTTCAAGAAAAAGAGCAGGGTAGAAGTAGCCAAGAATTTCCCTTTACCGACTAAGACGCTATTGTTGGATTCGTATGATAACCACGATGACGATTTTGATGGTTTTGAAGTGAAAAATCAGGTAAGTGTAGAACTGGAAGGCTATGAAGGAACACACCTGAAACTTGAGCAAAGATTTGAAGCACACGGGCGCACAAAAGCTGACGCAGAAAAAAATGCCAGAAGTGTGGTATATGATGTAAAACAAAAAGATTCTGTACTGATTTTCAATGAAGAAATGCTTCTGGCCGAAAACGCCCGTATTCGCGGACAAGATCTGGACATGACATTGTTTATTCCTTATGACAAATCATTCAAGCTTACCAGAAGATTCTATGATCAGATATTTAATCGCTGGCGCAATGATAATTATGAAGTAGATGTGGATGACGTTGATAAATATACCTTTGTGATGAAACGCGATTCGGGTATGATTTGCAGGGACTGTCCTAAACTAAGCGAAGAAGAAAGAGAAGCCATCAGACATAGAAATAATGATTATGATGAAGATGGTAACTCGTTTGACATGGAAGTATTTGAAGGCAAGGGGCACCATGAGAAAAAATTTGATGTTAGGAATTTCTCTAAGGTTGAAGTAGGTGGGGCCTTTATTGTGACAGTTCGTCAGGGAGATACATATAACGTTTCGGCTGATTCAGATAGTCAGGATAATATCGATGACCTGGACATAGATGTAAAAGGTGAGACCCTTGAAATCGAATACAGAGATAAATTCTCGTTCAACCGTCGGAATGAAAGAACCAGAATCATCATTACAATGCCAAAACTCGAAGGACTTGATTTATCAGGGGCTTCAACAGCCAAAGTAATAGGCTTTAAAGATAAAACTCAGAACATAAATATTAGTCTGACAGGCGCAGTAAAAGCGGCGATAGATGTGGATGCTAACAGTATTGACCTGAATGCAACAGGAGCAGCCAACGCTGATTTCCGCGGCTCGGCTGATAAAATGGATATAGATGTGACAGGTGCATGCCATATTGATGCCAGAAGAATGGAAATCAATCGAGTAAATGCAGACGCCACCGGAGCCAGCCATATCAATCTGGGCAAAGTGAAAGAGATGAATTCTTCACATACCAGTGGTGCTAGTAAGATTACAAGGGAGTAGGAGGTAGTTACTTCTGAAAGATAAGAGAGATCGCTTTGAAAGGGGCGGTCTCTTTTTGTCAAAAGAATTTTTGTAAATTTGATTGAGATATAGAATTGTATTAAAACACGTCTTAATACGCCCATTTTATGATTGGGTTACTATCTATTATATTTCAAAAAGCTGCCTGTAGTATTCAGTAATTGGTGCTATATAATGGATTAGATTGAGCTTTCTATATTCAAGGGGGTTTCAGTTGTTAAGAAGGTGGTTCATGTGTAAAATATAGCTATTAATACCTGTTGCACCCCTTTTTTATGCATATTTTAACATGCCTGTTAAGATACAAATTCACAAAATGTTTTAGCAAAAAATTACAAAGTCCGTATCTACATATTGTATTACATAAAGGCAAAATCTTTCCGATTTAAACATATACTAATATAACCGTCTGTAAATCTCTAAACAATTCCTCCTTCATTTCGAAAATATTCGTTTAGTAATTTTGAGATAAAACATACAGTTACTAAAGTCTATGATGTTATTTATCATCTATTTGTTTAATAATATATCCCGTTGGCCATCCTACAACACTATATTTAGAATAATAATATTTTTTGAGAACTGGAGAGTTTTGTAAATCCTTTAAAATTTCTTCTGCTAATACTGCTCCAACAATTGCTTTAACTTGATTAAATTTATCTGTTACATCTCTTATTGCTTCAGCTTCAGAATCAGTATAGCCTTTTGGATTAACATAATCAGCATAGGATTTGATAGCAATTTCTTTAAAATTAATTACATCATTAAGGTTAATATTGATATAACTTAAATCTTGTGTAACGGTTTTTTGCGGATATAGTAGAGTTGTTATCGCCCAAAATATTCCACCTGTTAAAAAAATCTCAGTTTTATTTCTTATACTAATTTGGGTAAATTGGTTACTTATTTCTTTCAAAGGTCCTCCTTGTATATATTGTTTTACTTCCTCTGCAAACTGTTTTGCTTTTTCAGGTGTTGTTAAATCTGGGTTTTGCGTTACATTACTTGTTATATTTTTAATAGCCCACTCAGAATTAAAATATTTAAAATTTATCTGATCACAATTATTATTATTGCAAAAACCTCCTTTCAAATTTCCAGTACCAATATCAATGATTCCTGATGTATATAATTTAGGTCTTATATTACTAGTTACAATGCCTAATAAAGTCAGTCTTGCTTCTTCTGCAGGTGTAAGAACCTCTATTTCATTTTCATTCTTAGAATATTTAGAAGCTATTTTTTTTCTAAGATTCTCTATTTCTTGCATTTTATCTTTCCGTCTGGCTATATCTCCTATTCCTGAACTAAAAATAATGAAAATTTGGCTATTAGGAAGACCAAATTCTTTTACAGCGGATTTATAAAAATTATCTATTGCGTCAAGTGTTACATTTGTACTCAATTCTGTAAATTCACTAAATTTAGTGTCAATATTACTCTTTTTTATATCATTTATAAATCTATATGTATAGTCACCGTTCTTGTCAAGTTTCTCACATATTACGCTAAACTTAATGCCAGAAGAGCCTATCTCAATAGAAGCCCAAGGAGTATTTGGACAAGAAGGGGGTATACAATTTATTATTATACCTTCTCTACCATTTTCATTGACGTATTCATTCTTAGAAAGATTTCTATCTACTAAATACTCATTAGGAAATTTAGAGTCCAAAATACTTTCTATCACATAACTTTCAGGAGATAGGATAGTAAATTTACCTTTATCAGTTAATGTCTTAGAGGCATAATAGTAATAATTGGCATTTTCCAAAGTAGATTTTACATATTTTTTACCACTTTCACCAGTTATTAAAGGCAAATATGATAATCCTGCATTAGCATAATTACGGGCAATTACTATTGGTTTAGGTTTTATATCTACTTTATAATCATTAATAATTTGATGTACTTCTCTAAGGTTCTGTTTTTTTGAAAATTTCTTCAATAAAAACATCTTTAAAGACGAAAAGTCATCTTGCTTTTCATCTTTTATTGAATTGTAAATTTCTAGTACTGTTTCAATATCTATCCGATATTGCCAATCTTCATTTAGTTTAAAAACAATATCCTCAATTAGTTTATCGGAATTTTCTCTTTGACTAATGTTTTTCAGCAAATCAATTGCGTTAGAAAATTCTCTTTGCCTGGCAGGAATATCCTTCGCAAATGGGAAGGCCTCTTGGAAATAAATTCCTCTTGCCAAATGTGCGTATCCAGTCAACTTTGAATTTCCTGTTAATTTTGAATATTCGACTGCTTCTTTAAGGTATTGCTTTGCTAAATAATTATCATGATTGTCTAAACACATCAAACCAGCAAAAATATGATTAAGTGCATTGGTCTCCTGGATATCTATTTTGAAATCACTCTTTGCATTTGAATACAATTGTATAAAAAAAGTAAGAATGAATATATTTATAAATGTTTTTTTCATATCATTGATTTTTTTTTGTATTAATATCTGTCTTTTTAATTATAAACTCATTACCTTTTTCAGTTTCCAAATCAGATACAATATGAGTTTTTTCTAAGGTATTTTCACAAGTTCCAATTTTTATTCTGCGACTTAAACCTGTTCTTGTATTTCGTTCATACCTATAAAGTATATTTTTTTCACACTTTTCAGGAAATTTAAGATAAGATACCCATCGATCCTCGCCCTCTAAAGGCTTATAACCGCATTCTCTACTATTTCTAGCTAAGATTTTACCTCTTACAAAGCCATTATAACCGTCATGAACTTTTTGATATTTGATAAAATTCTTGGTATCGCATAAATACTCGGCTTTAACTATTTCACCGTAGGGAGGTGGAGAGGATGGTGGTCTTACTGTTGTACTATCGGGGGTCTTATTGACAGTTTTCAAATTAAGTTTACTGATATCTAATCCATAAACTAAATTTATTGTTTGCAAGTCGTTTTTGTTTAAAAGAATGTTACTAATGATTGTTTGTAAGCTATCTGCATGATAAGTTATGAGTGCTTTATTGTAGACAGCAATCTGGCTGTTTTTGCCTAATATAATAACTTGCTGATTATCTTTAGATAATGATTCTATTAATGAGTCGACTGTTTTTTTTGAAGTAATTTGAATTTTATTAGCTTTTAGAAACTCTTTTGGAAGTACAGTTTTAGATAGTTTTTCTTCTACTGAGGTATTAATTGTCATCTCATTATTAGATGCACCAAACATATTAGATAGGAAGTCGTCAGCGCCGGAGTACAAGTCTTGCTTTTGATGAGGTATACTAATGGTTAATAGGGTTGGACTTTTATCAACAATATGAGGGTTATAAACTACGGTGTCTTCAAGTACTATAGTTTTGCAGACATCAATGATAGGTCTAGGTAGCTTTTGAGAAGGTAGCGGCTCTGCTAGAAAAATATTCAATTCATATTGTTTTACTTTTTTTTCGCACGATAATAGACTTGTTAAGCATACTAATGCCGTCAAATAATGATAAAATCGTCTCGACATGATGTAATTATTTAGAGTTTGAATTAACCATTTTCTTGCATAAGTCGTAATTGATGTTTAATGCCAGCTTTAATTACGGCTCTTTGCGCATCAACATTTTCTTGACTACTAGATAATCTTAAAATTTCATCATCTGTTAAGATTCCTCTAGTAAGAAGACGAAAAATATTATTTTCATCTTTTTTTATCTCTTGCCTACCTTGCGTGTTTTCTTTTAGTGCAACGGGTGTTTTTATTATCACACCTTTAGGCTCATCGACAGAAAAAGTATTTTGTTTCCCAGAGCTGCTGATGTATTGGTCGTGTTCTTTTTTAAATAGATTTATAAATTGTTGTGTATACCAGATGTAACCGGTAAAAGATATGTGAAGGTAGGCTTCAAGAAGGTATAATGAAGATATAAAAATAAACAAGCCATTTGGCTGGCGATAGTAAGCAAAAAAAGCTAAGCATTTAATTACAGCTAAAAAAATGATTATACCAAATATGATTTTTTGAAAGAATTTTAAGGGAGCTAATTTTTTTTCAATTAGTTGTATTGCTTCTGGGGTATCTTCTGTTGAAATTTCATTTAGGTAGATTTGAATATCGTCTTTGTTTTTGTGAGATAGGAAAGCTAAGATAAAATCGGAAATAGCTGCAGCGATTACAATAAATATTATTGTTTTGGAATGGTTTGTTACTATGTAAAATTGATAGAGTGTTATCGCTTCAATTACTATAATAGCGGCAAGGGCTTGCCAGCATCTTGAATAATGATGTGTGCCAAAAAGCCCATGAAGAGTAATACCTGCAATTTTTTTCTTTTGTTTTGGGGAGTGAAGCCATTTTCGACGAGTTACATCACTTGGAGCAAATTTTTCAGATGGGTTAAGTTCTATCATGGTTTTTAATTCTAATGATTATTAAGTTTTTATTTTCACGGAATTTTACTAATTTCAAATCTTTGAATAAAGCAATCACTTAAAAAGCCTATATTTAAAATATGTAGCGGCAAACTATACATTTTAAATAGTAATTACAAAAAAATTTATTTAAAGGTATATTTTTTTACTCTGATTAATTTTCATTCTCACTTAACTTCGTAAATTAAGACTGAATGCGGATGACAAAAAAGTCATAACTACCGTAATAAACTATGGGGAAAGTATGTTAGGAAAGTTTCTCCTGAGTTGTGCCTTGGGAAGATGTCTGAGAACTATAAGATGGCTGTTACCCAATAAAAAAAACTCCTTTTTATTTGCTTAAAAAGGAGTTTTTTTTATTTTTGTAAACTGTCACGTCCTGAAATAGCGTTACAATAAAAGTAATGTTATGAAAGAAACAATTGCAAATCAGTACATTAAGCGTACACAGAAAGATTACAGTTATGCTTTTAAATTAGCCGTAGTTCAAGAGGTTGAGAACGGAGAATTGGGAATAAA
>CALRLS020000182.1:0-9571 GCA_943368815.1 Cyanobium sp. NIES-981 | reverse complement strand
AGAGGAATTTACTAAGGAGGGTATTTCTTGATTTGAATCAAGTGACGGTCTTCTGATTGTTTGTCATTTTTGCAGCTCATATTATCTGACAAGCAATTACATGGAACCACAATTCAGAAAGACATCTGCGCTATGCCTGCTCATCGGCTCATTATTAGCTACCATTACCATGATTATACACCCAAGCGGTGGTAGTATGGAACAAATCAACCATATGAGAGTTGCCATTGTTTTTTCGCATTCGATGGCTATTTTTTGTATGCCTTTTATAGGTTTTGGCGCATGGGGATTATCCATATTATTACAAACGCCCGCCAGAATAGCGATGCTTGCTTTTTTCGTTTTTATTGCCGGGCTGATAGCGGCTATGATAGCAGGAGCTATCAATGGTCTGGTATTGCCTTTTTTTGTGGAGCGTTATCATGATTCAGGCATTGATGTGGCAGTGTTGAAGGCTATACTGGGTTATGGCAGATATATAAATGCGGCCATGGATTATATCTTCATTGCAGCATGTACTTTTGCCATTGGGATATGGTCGGTGATTATTATTCTGACAGCTAAATTGCCTAAATGGATAGGCTTTTATGGTATGTTTATCATCATTATAGGGCTTGCGGCTGTATTCATGAAATTCGATTTTATCAGTCTTTTTGGATTCAGGATATTTATTTTTGGATTGGTAAGCTGGTTGATTCTGGTAGGGGGATTGATGCGAAGGGCGTAGGGCAAAGGGCATGGGGCAAGGGGCGTTGCGCATGGAGCAGAGGGCATGGCGCAGAGGGACATTTGAATAGAAAAATGCGGCAGCCGTTGCTGTAAAATTAAAAAAGATAACGTTAAACCAACAATCAAATGAATGCATCTGAAGTGATTTATAGAAATGCCTGGCCGTATCAGCAGGATAAAATGAAGCTGCCAGTGAATAATCTGGCTGAAGCGCTTCCATTCTATGAAAGAATTATGGGGTTTGAAAAAATTTCAGAAAGCGATACACCGCATAAATCAGCCATATTACGCAGAAACGAGATTGAAATGGGGCTTGCAGAGAATGGGGGAGACCCGACGCAGGATGGCTGTTTTTTTGAGGTAAACCTTTTGCAAGAGGCTTTTGATGAGCTAAAGGCCAATGGACTGGCTAACGAAAAACCGGATTTTAGTTTTCAGAATCATGGCACCACAAGGTGGAGAGTGTTTTTTATAGTTGCACCTGACGGGCTTTGTTATTGTATTGGAGAGAAGGTGTAGGATAGATTTTTTTGAGACCAGGGCTGAAAATGTTTGCCTTATTAAACAAAGTATCATAAATTTACTGATGTAGATTTGTGATACTTTAGTAGTAATTGGTTGAAAGTAAATAAAAACGGAATGACAACGATAATTATAGATGCTGACGCAAAAAAAATGAAAGCTTTAAAGTCAATTCTAAAAGCTTTAGATATTTCTTTTGAAATTAAAAAGGAAGAGAGTTATGACGCTGCATTTGTTGCCAAAATACAAGAATCAGAAGAGGATGTAAAAGCAGGGCGTGTCAGAAAAATAACGCTTGATGAAATATGGAAATAGAAATTTCATTAAGAGACCACTACTAAAATACCAAATCTCATTATATGTGTTTGCCTTATACTCTTTAGTCATACTTTTACAAACTTCTTTCTCTATATTCATTAAGCTTCATTTTTTTGATTTCCTGATTACCTTCTTTTAGCGCCATAACCAAAATAAACCCCTACTTTTGTAATCACAACAACAGAAGTAGACATGAAACTGACGAATATATTCAAGGACTTTTTTGAAAGTGAAAAGGCAGGAGGATTAATACTTATAGCTTGTACTGCTGTTTCGCTGATACTGGCCAATTCAGGCTTTGCTGCTAATTATACGCATTTCTGGCATTTCTCTATCGGCGGTCATCCCCTGGAGTATTGGATAAACGATGGACTGATGGCCATCTTCTTTTTGCTGATTGGTCTGGAGCTGGAAAGAGAAGTATATCAGGGCGAATTATCGAACATAAAAGATGCACTGTTGCCAATTTTTGGGGCCATTGGCGGTATGTTCATACCTGCATTTTTGTTTCTGGTTTTTAACTGGGGTACTTCCGGGCAAGCCGGAGCAGGCATACCGATGGCTACAGATATTGCCTTTGCTTTGGGGATATTATCACTACTGGGAGATCGAGTACCGGCTTCGCTGAAAGTATTTCTTACGGCTTTAGCAGTTATAGACGATCTTGGCGCTATTATAATGATAGCTGTGTTTTATACCAAAACCTTGCTGTGGGCTAATCTGTTTATAGCGCTGGGTATTTTTGTTGCCTTGCTGGTGCTTAACAGACTGAAAATCAGAAACCTGATTCCGTACCTGATAGGAGGTGTGGTGATGTGGTATTTTATGCTGAATTCGGGTGTACATGCCACAATTACAGGAGTACTATTGGCCTTTGCTATACCTTTTGGCAATGGAGACGAAAAATCTACCTCTTATATCCTGCAACATTTTTTGCATAGACCAGTGGCTTTTCTGATACTTCCTGTCTTTGCGCTGGCCAATACAGCTATTGGCATAAACGGAAATATTGGTGATATATTAACACAAACATATAGTATAGGTATTGCGGTTGGTCTGATTCTGGGCAAACCTCTCGGGATTTTCATGGTGGTGTTTCTGGCTGTGAAACTGAAAATCTGTACATTGCCTGCTGACATCAACTGGAAGACGCTTGGCAGTGTAGGTTTTCTTGGGGGTATTGGCTTTACTATGTCGATATTTATTACTTTACTGGCTTTTGAAGATGCTGTAATCATTAACAATGCCAAATTTGTAATTCTGCTTTCATCACTTTTGGCCGGATTATTGGGGTATTTCTTTCTGAAATTTAGTTTGGGGAAAGAGGTTCTGGCTGAATGAACTTAGATAGTCAAAGGCATTTCTTTACAGTTTCGGCCATTATCTGGGTTTTGTCTATGTTTTTAATGAGCCTGCTATTCTACCAGTTCAAAATATAAAGGCTCCCTTACAGGAGCCATCATTTGCCATGCCGCCTTTAATTTTGGTATGGTTTATTGTTTATGATTCGCTGATATATTTCTATTTTTCTTTCAAAACTATAAAGTTGGTTTTTTGAGATGTATTAAAATTATTGTCTGATATAAAAACTAAAGTTGGTCTTTAATCTTTATGTAACAAGCGATTTCCTTATATTTCCTTTACCTGATTTTCCGTTATTTCCCCTCTTTCTTAAACAAGTTTTTTATTTTTTTCCAAAATTTGGGTTTGCTATTTTTTTCTTGAGTAGTCCCTGACTCCTCAGATTTTACAGGTTTCACAAGTTTTACATATTTAACTTCACTCACTATTTTCGGGAAATTACCAGAAGACGATTTGCCACTTTTCTGACAAATATATTGCCTTATACCTACTGAAAGACCAAGATTAAACAAAGAGGTATTCAAACCTGCATCTATCTTGTTAATTGCTTTGAAGTTGGTATATAATGTGGGCATTATCCGTAAATCGGTATCCGGCCCTATTCTTCTCTTGTAACCAAGGGCGAATTTTCCGCTTATGAGTTTATCATTTATTTTAGCTTGATCAAGGCCACCCTTGGCATATACCCAATGGTGGGTGAGACTGACATCCATAGCCAGGCTATGAATTTTTCTATAATTGGAATAGCTATAGCCAATACCGATGCCGTGGCTGATGAAGGTATATTCCTTGCGATTGGTTCCAGATGACAGACCAGTATTCCAATCCAGTTCGTACCCGCTAAACCCTTGTCTGAGTAGTTGATACTCAAAGTAAGCGGAGTGAGCCAGCCCGTTTAATACACCTATTTTTAAATTGCCACCATAAGAAAATATCGCTTTCTCATTCCGTCTGCGGGCATCAACAGGGTTATAATTACTCACCTGCGTCTGGGTGATTAGCAAGAATCGTTTGGCTGCTGAAAGGCCAAAATCCAAATCAAGGTAGAATCGTGGATACTTTAAAGAGCGATATTTGCTCAACATTTTTTTCTTGTCCAGAAAAACGTAGTCTTTATCTTCCAGCGTTATTTTTGCAGGGTATTTTTTCGGAATCTGTGGAATAGGTGTAAACGCATTTTTAGTAATAAAGATATTGTCAACAAGCGTAGAATCAGCTGTACCAGCAGAAGTTATTGAATAGGGTACAGAATCAAGCCACTTTTTTGAAGCATTATCGGATGTATGGTATTCGAGTTCAGAAATTTTATAAATAGTTTTAGTAAAATCTGTTGTAAATGTTTTGGTCTGTTGCAAAGTCAAGACTCTGAACACTTTTAAATCTTTTGTGTCAATTTCATCTATGAATTTGTATTCAGCAGTAAAACTAAAACCTTTCCTTCTTTTTGTTTTACCGTCTTTGTCAACGGATGAGGAATTTAGTAATTTAGACTTATTAACCCATTTTAAGGGATACTTTAGCGTATCTTGTGATAAAGCCTCCTGAAAAGCTAAGCATAATAGGCATATATAGATTATCCTTGTCATAGTTGTTTAGCTTTATTTTCTGAAAAATATATTATAAGCGTAGCCTAACTGAAACTGAGGGAAAAAGGTATTGGCATCGCCCTGTTGAAAAAAGAATCTGGCTCGCAAAAACATTTTACCTTCTTTGGATGCCTGAGCTCTGAGGAAAAACTCAAGCATATGATACTGGCGTGCACCCTTTTCGATGGGCAGGGTTGCCAAATCAGATTTTGCATAACTTTTTACTTGCTTGAACAGGTTGTTGCTAAAAAGAAAAGCATTGTTAAACTGATACCCTATCAGAAGACCAACCCTTTTTTCTGCAAAGAATTCGGTCGAAATTCTCGGATAAAGCGTAAGTGTATGCCCATCGAGGTCGATTAAATCATTAGTTCCTTTAAAAATATCTTTATTCTTATCATGTACTCTGCTACTATCTTTCAGAGGTGTATGGCCGTATTTCAGACCAAAATCTATATAGGTAGTGAATTTGCCATCGGGCCAATCCCATAGGAATATACCCCATTCAATGCCTAGTGAGGCATTTTCGTAACGCCTGAAATCGAGATTGGTGGCATAAGAGGGAGATACCAATACGCCATGGTCTGACACGCCCCTGTTTTGTAATGGTAAATATTTGCTGTCTTTTTCAATTTTATTAAACGAACCGTAAATATTAATATAATTAAGAAAGCCGTAGTCTGCTCTTATATTATTACCAAACTGATGACGACTTGTGATCATGTTGAATCGGCGGGATGCCTCAATCTGGACTAAACCGTTGGGAGATTCTTCATCCATGCCCGAGAGGTCTGAAAATATTCTGGAGTCGAACAGGTTAAAAAATGTTTCCTTTTTCAGAACCACCAGCGCTCCGGCTGATATATTATTCAAAGCAGTATCTGCCGGACTATAATCACGTGTATAATTATCAAGAAGGTTATCATAATTACTGAAAACATCGCTAAGTAGAATGAATTTCTGATATTCTTTGTTACTCTCCCGGGAAAATAATTTGACTTCCTGCAGATCCCGGATATTTTTAATGGAAGAAAACCCTACGGCAAAAATATTCTCGTAAATCACAAGTTTACCGTTTTTGTTCTCTGCCCATACTTGTATACGTTCCAGAAAACCTCTTTCGAATTGGAGGGATACCTCCTTGATTTTCGCTATGTAGCTTCCGGCACTCATATCGCCTGCTAGTCCATCGTAAACCCTTTTTTTGTCGATAAAAGACAATCCTGTCTCTTTTTCATAACTTTTCAAAGTTTCTTCATAAGTTGCGAGTACTTCGCTTCTCACGACGTAATTCTTGAGAATTTCTTTATCCTCATCCTCGTTGGTCAATACGCAGATACTTGAGTTTATTCTGAGTGTGCCAATGGTAGGGGTTTCGTTATTGATGGTATAAAGCCACAGAAAGACCTCATGAATGGACGCATTGGAAAGGGGGCAATCGTTGTCGAGTACTTCTTTACTTTTTTCTCTGAATAATTCATCTAAAACGAGAAAATTCAGCGGGCCTTTCATATCAAATGAGGCAGTATCAAGTGATTTCTTGAAAATATTTATTTTATCAAGAATGCTTTTAGTGAAAGATTTCAGTATTCCTTTATCCCATTTAGTTTCAGCTATTACTGTTGTATCGGTGAGGACTTCATCGCCTTTATGGGTTTTAATGCTAAATTCACCCTCAAGGTTTCGCCCATTTCTAATATCTCCCTTGCTAAAAATAAAAAATTTCTCTTCAGTTATTGAATTCTTGACCTGCTTTCTTTGGATTGTCTCAATTCTTATAAATTCCACATAATTTTTTAGGGGGATTTTTAACTCATCCTGAATCTGACCATTTTTAGTAAATTCTACATCCTTAATATCAGCGCTATTAAATTTTACTGTAAAAACAGTATCAACTTTGATGCTGTCAATCTTTGTAAAAGTATAGACTCCAACTATTTTATTAAACGTTAATATATTGGTAGCTTTATTTTTGAAGATCCAATTAGTCCTAATTGTGATAGATTCAATTTTATCTGATTCAATACTTCTTTCTTTAAATTGTGGAGAAAGGTTTTCATTGATTATTTTAAGTTTAGCAGAACTGTCTTTTTTTGTTAATATTCTTACTCCAGTTAATTTAATCACTCTGGCAACATCTGTTACTGTACTGAAATTTTTTTCGATATTCACTATATTTGTATCAATGTCTTTTTTCCTCAGAATAATAGTAGTATCAGTTTTTGTTCCCTTATTGATTTTGCTTAGCACTATATGATAATTATTATCCTTACTTGTGTA
Source organism: Cyanobium sp. NIES-981 (assembly GCA_943368815.1). Lineage (GTDB taxonomy): Bacteria > Bacteroidota > Bacteroidia > Cytophagales > Spirosomataceae > Emticicia. The sequence goes on along the minus strand of CALRLS020000182.1, from coordinate 2,774 downwards.
CTTTACACCAACGTTAATAGTGACGGAAGTGAGGTTTCCATTGCAGGTCAGGCCAAAATTTTTTTCACCATCAATGGTTATATCAGTATTATCCTTCTTTGTGGTCTGAGCATTCGCTCCCGAAGCTATCAGAACAAATAATAGGCATGTTGAGCAAAGAGAAAATATGTATTTTTTCATAATTTATTTATCCTACTTGGTTGTCATATCAATTTTAGAAATCCCGTCAATTGGTGTAGTCAAAGTCCACACAATTTTATCCTTTTTGATAGGGTCACTTGTCAATGAGTGGTTTGCATTTTGAGATGTATATAGTGTTCCCACGAATTTTTCGTCAGGGTTTACAGTGCCCAAAACATTATAGAGTGCTCCATCTGCAGTTTTCAATCTGAAAATACTTTTTCCGTCGGCCTGTATAAATCCCCTGGCAGTGCCGAATCCTTTTGGATTATTGGCAGTATCTGTAAATTGTGTATCGCTTGCCAGATAAATTCCAGAAAGCGTATCAGTTTTTGGTTTAAATTCACCACCATTGTAAGAAATCAGGTAGGAATTAATAATTGTCGGGCTATTAAGAATAGATTTTTCTGTGCTTGTAATACCCCAGGTTTGATTAATCTTTAATGTATCGGCTCTTTCAAGAATGATATACCTGCCACAGTTCTCGTAATCCTCTTTATTATTTGAACAAAGTTCGATTAGCAGTTTAATGCCCATAAGCTTTTCAGTTGATACATTCTTTATGGAGATATTAACTTTATTGTAGGGAACTATGCTGTCAGGGATAAAAGTGATTTCCAGCATATCTTTGCCATATAATTGGCACACCCTGTTTTGGACTTTCGGCTCAGGCAACTGATTAGAATCTCTATTGCATGAGAGCACGACCGAAAACAGGAATATAGAGAACGGTATTATTTTGTAGAAAATAGTCTTTGGCCTAACCATTCTGGTAATTATTTATTTTTCTTGAATTTTGATGCAAAGAATAATTAAGAATAATAAATAACCTACATAAAGTGATTTATCGGTACCTGCGCCGCTTTAAAGTGATTTATCGGTACCTGTATGAGGGCAAGAGAAGTTTGCACATGAAAGGGGGGGCTTCTACGCAGGATATTTAATATTGAACGGAGGCTTGTATGCCACAATAGTATTTATGCCCACTCAGCATTAGCTAAAGTCTTTGATTTTACAGCGCAAATGATTGCAAAAAATAAGAGCTACTAAAAATAAGTAGCCCTATCCAAAACAACTTTTGCTGTAATTAGCTTGTAATTTATAGTATATACGTCAGACATTCAAAAATTTTTATCGAACGGCAAGTAAATGGGTGATTACTGTCGCTTTTGAGGGTATTCAGAGACTTTCAGGCAATAAGGGTTTATCGGAAATTCAGTATTCCGGTAGGGGATTTGTTGAAATTAAATTGGTAGAGATTTACTGAAAATTGTCTAATGCCATATCACCGAGCGGTCTATGTCGGCAAGCGTGGGTCTGCCTGTGAGTATCATGGCTAATGATAGTTCGTCCTTTAATATCTGTAATACTTTTGCTACGCCTTCTGCACCACCGCAGGCTAGTCCATAGCAGATAGGTTTGCCCAATAATACAGCCTTTGCGCCAAGGGCTATGGCTTTGAGTACATCTGTGCCTCGTCTGATTCCACCGTCAAACAAAATTGGTATCTGCTGATTTACCTTGTCGGCTATACGTGGAAGCACTTCAATGGTGGCAGGAACGGTATCCAGATTTCTGGCGCCATGATTGGAAACTATAATGCCGGATACGCCTGCCTGAATGGCTTTGTCAGCGTCATCAGCATTCATAATGCCTTTAAGCAGCACAGGTATTTTGGTGAAAGATTGTAGCCACTCAATGTCTTTCCAGGTAATAGGGTTTTTCGGAGCGCCAATCTCTCCTAGTGAATAATGTGCAATTACCTCATCGGGCAGAGCAAAACCTACTCTCGCCTGACGGTTACGTATACCCGGTGTGGGGGTGTCAACTGTTACGCAAAGCGCCTGGAAGCCGAGCGATTCCGCTTTCTGAATCAGGTCTTTCGTATAAGCACGGTCGTCTCTTACATATAACTGAAACCATAAAGGGGAGGTAGCCACTTCAACAATTTCTTCGAGGGGAGTGGTGGTAAATGAACTGACTACATAAGTGGCCGATGCCATTCCCGCACCTCTGGCGGTGGCTATTTCGCCTTCGGGATGCATGATTTTATGAAAGGCAGTAGGAGCAATCATGATGGGGTGCGCCAATTCGTGACCAAAAAGTGACACGCTTGTATCCAGACGGCTGACCTCATTCAGTACTGATGTATTGAGTTTGAGATTATCAAATGCTTCACGGTTCCATCGAAGGCTTAGTTCGTCGCCAGCGCCACTGGCTACGTATTCATAGGCCATGCGGGTCATTTTAGCCGCCGCCATTTGCTCAAAATCAAATAAATTAACGATTTCAGATAAATCGGTCATGAGTAGGGTTTGGTTGAATTGGTATTTCAAAGATAGGAAAGAATGGGGGAATTGTAGGATTTCGATGAAAATGAATGATTATTAATCGGATAGTAACAGGTGCCGTAGAATAAGTTTATTTGATTCTTTTGATTTTTCTTTCCAATTTTATATTGGACTTGTTAAAACTTTTTATTTTATAACAAAAAAGCACCATTTGTAGTTGAAAGAAATTTAAAAAGGGTTCACTGGTAATCAATAATTATTATTTAATCCTTCTTATTCTGAATTTTTATCATAATCAACCCC
>CALRLS020000181.1:0-9610 GCA_943368815.1 Cyanobium sp. NIES-981 | reverse complement strand
ATGCCTTAAAATTCTATGCTTCTGTCAGAATTGATATACGTCGTATCGGCGCTATCAAAGATGGCGACGAAGTATTAGGTAACCGTACCCGTGTGAAAGTAGTAAAAAATAAAGTGGCTCCTCCATTCAAAGTGGTAGAATTTGATATTCTTTACGGGCAAGGGGTGTCTAAGTCAGGTGAAGTACTTGATTTGGCAGTAGATCTTGAAATCGTGAAAAAAGCAGGTTCATGGTTCTCTTATAATGGCAGCAAATTAGGTCAGGGACGTGATGGCGTAAGAGATATGTTGAAGGATAATCCTGAACTATTGGCTGAATTGGAAGATAAAATCAAAGCCACAGTGGCCGTTAATGCAGATGCTCTAACAGACACCAAACCCGGTGACCAGGATGGCATTGTAGACAAAGACGAGTAAAATAAATACATTAGGATATAAGTTTGGATTCAAAAAGACTGCCCGGTGGGTGGTCTTTTTTTTGTTGTATTGCCCTGAAAAAGTTGACTGAATTTGTTGTTTTAAGATTGTTGAAATTATGAATTGCTTTTGGAAACAGTAGTAGAAATAGTTAAAGTTTCTGCCGTAAAACATTGAGTGAATAAAATTTAAACGTGTTCTGACAGTAAACTCTCTATAATAATGACGTTCAAAGCCTTTGGAACCTTATTTCTAATTTATTAGCTTTGGTCATATTTGGATATAGGTGATTCAGTTAACAAGTTGACAGGTATCTTATAAAACACACCCTATATAATATAATAACAAAAAAAACTTTAACAATGGGACTATTTGACTTTTTCAAAAGCAAAAAAGACGACAACAATACTGACAAGAATAAACTTGTCCAAAAATCACAATCTGACGAAGATAGATTTGAAAAAGAAATTTATTCGTTTTTGCCAAGATATTTATCCGCATCAAGCGTTAAAATCAATTTATCTGAATTTCAACCGCTTTCTAAAACTTTTGCACAGCAATTTGAAGAATGGCGGACTGTTCATTCATTGGCAGACAGGCGTGGAATAATTTATACAATATTCGACAAATTAATAGGTCCAGGTTTAACTCTATGGCAAGCAATGGAGCGATGTGTAGATGACCGGAGAGCAGAACACGCAAAGAATCTTGGAGATTTAAAACATACAGAAGACGATCTACAAGGTGCTGACTACTGGGCATCTCTTGCAAAAACCAATTTTGTTTTGTCAAATTATCCCGAAGCCGAAGCCAATGCCCTAAAAGCCTTGCAATTAGACTGTAACCATAAAAGAGCAAAAATTAACTTAGCTGATATTTACCATTTTACAAACAAAGCCAAAGAAGCCCACGACTTATATAATGAAATTCTCAGTGAATATATGCCAAAGGATATATCTACAAGTTTGCATATGTATGAAATTTGGGGCTACAACGGCATAATAAATTCACCTATTTATGCCTCTTCCTGGCTAAAAGCAGACAAAAACGCAACTGAAGAAAATTGGGATTGGGCAGGAGAAGAGTTTTATTACAGCCCACATTTTCGTTCACAACACGCATATCATTTAATCGAAACCAAAGAATATTTAAAAGGCTTTGTAAAACTTTTGAATATAACAAAAGAAATGCCCTGGTTTAGAGAAGCAGTATTCAATAGTTATGATTTAATAGACCAACTTAATTATGGCGAAGTTATGGAGGACGAAAAAATCAGACTAAAATCTATCATCGATAGCAACAATTGGACAAGGGTTAATTTACATCCAGTGTAAAACATATTCAAACATTATTGGATAGCCGTTTCTGATAATGGGGTTTTATTGGTTAAGAAAAGACGAAGGATGAATGCTCGTGCCTGTTAGATTGAGAGAAGCTCGTCTGACAATCAAATAAGCAACAATCATATTAGGCACCCAGCATAGCCAGGCAACAATAAGGTAGGCGGTTATAAAATCGCCAAAAATGATAACCAGCACTGGAAGCCATAGTCTTAAGGTCACCGCAGCGAAACAGGCGGCATAACTATAGATCATCATATTCTGGTGTAGTTTTATTTGCTTCTTCCGGATGTGCACATACGCCATTAAGGTAGTATAAAACCATACAATGCCTAACGAAATGAAGCCCGCAGCCGATATAAATCCTCCGGTAGCAAAGAAGGCAATACCAATGCCAGCCATTGAACTCAACAATACAGCAATTACATAAACCTTCCCGATTTGTCTGTGTAGCCTAAGATTCCTATTTCTCAATTTCAGACTGAACTGTGTCCAGCCTATAAACAGGGCAAGTCCGCCTAATATAATATGGGTATAAAATCCTGTCTTCCAGAAAATATCAGCTAAGAGTTCGTTTGATTTTGAGTTTAATAAGCCAAATTTTTCATCCATTAAAAAGTATATCATTGGATACAATCCAATTAGTAGACAGAGTAAAGCGAATAAAACCCATAGTATTCTGTTAGTCATTGACGTATTTTAGGTTAGTTGATTGTCATCTGATTCAGATGCTTATTTTTATTGAAGGAACTCTTTAAAAGAGTATAATATCCGTTTTGACGCATTAAGCGAATGAATTAGCCTGAATGAAACAATAAAATCAAGGGTATCAAACACTTTAAAAGCGTCAGGTGAGTCAGTAAAAGTTTTCTATGATTCATAATCTATTTTCAATACAAAGGTATACTTCTGTTATAATTTCCATCGGGATATAGTAAAAATTTTAAAGAATTCTTAAACAATCAGCGTTCCTCTTTCTCTCATTTTTCTCCTTTTTCATTTTCCGGTTTAATTCTCTTTCTCCAAAAACCTCATCAATTTTTCAAACGTCACCGTCCTGATTTTTATCCTGTCATCAAAAGTATCTTGAGGGATGTATCGCTATTCTCTTGTTTTGACCCCACAAACATAAACGCAGAAATATGTGGACAAACTTACTTAAACGCATACTAAACATCAGTAAAGCTAAGGCTCACGATACCCTCGATAACATCGAAGACCCTGTACAGATGATGAAACTCGCAGTGGTTGAATTAGAGGAAGCCATTGTAAAAGTGAGCAAAGCGCTGGCTATTGCGATGGCCAATCAGCTAAGGCTCGAAAAAGACTATGAACAGTTCAAACTAGAGAGTATTTCATGGTACCAGAAAGCAGCCATTGCCTTGCAGAGTAATAATGAAGAACTGGCAAAAAAAGCCCTCTCCCAAAAGGCATTGGCCGAAAAGAAGGCACATGAATACGGTGCATTGGCTGAAAACTCGCGCCGGATAGTGCATCAGTTGAATGACCAACTGGATGAGTTTAAACTCAAACTCGAAGAAGCAAAAACCAAACAACGCATTTATGCCGCCAAAGCCGAAACTGCCAAGGCACAGAAGCAAATTTCGGAGTCGTTAGGTGGGCTGAATGCAAGTGCATTGGCCAACATGAGCAAATACGAAGACAAGATTAATCAACTGGCTGCTGAAGCCGAAAGCCTTACCGCTTTAAACCCTATGAGTACTGGACTGAACAGAGAATTCAGGGAAATTGAAACTGATATGAGCGTGCAAACTGATTTGGAGCAATTACGAAATCAACTGGCTGTTGAGTCGCAGAAACAAAAAGAAGAGCGGCTGAATGAGATTCAGAAAAAATTCAACGAAATGAATCAAAAGGGCAATCAACTGCCCGAGCAAAGCGGCAAAAAGCCGGATATAGATAAATTATTAAATGATTTTTTTAAACAATAAACTATAGAAAACAATGTCAATTAATTTAAAAAAGGGTGGTTCGATTAACCTGACCAAAGAAATGGCCAGACTTAACAAAGTAATGATTGGCCTGGGTTGGGAACAAACAGGTAGAAGTGTCGATTTAGATGCATCGGTGTTTATTCTGGGAGCTAATGGCCGTTTATTAGCCGAGGAGTATTTTGTTTTCTACAATAACCTGAAATCGCCGGACAGGGCCATTGAACACATGGGCGATAACCGTACGGGTTCGGTAGATGATGATGATGAGATAATTCTGGCTAATCTGGAGAGCATCACGCCCGATGCCCGTGAACTGGCAGTCTGTGTATCAATTCATGATGCCATTAACAGAGGCCATAATTTCGGCTTGCTGAAAGACGCCTATATCAGAATCGTTGATGTGGAAACCAAAAAGGAAATTACCCGATATGACCTGGATGCCTCGCACTTTACAGAAAACTCAGTTGTTTTTGCAAAAGTCAGAAAATCGGGCAATGAGTGGTATTTCTATGCTGCTTCGCAAGGTTCTATGACCGAATTGCAAGGCTTAGTCGATTTATTTATTTAATCTAACCACCGTATGATAAATCTTTCTAAAAACTCAAAGATTTCGTTAGAAAAAAATGGAATCGAATTAAAAGAAATTACTGTTGGTCTGGATTGGGGAAGTATCAAACATAAAACCTTCTTTGGTTTGATAGGCTCCGACGAAGCTGTTGATCTGGATGGGTCTATTTCTCTTTTTGACAAAGATAAAAACGAAATAGAAACCATTTATTACAATAACCTGAAATCGAAAAACGGTGCCATTAAACACAGTGGCGACGACAGGATTGGTGATAGCGGCGCAGATAATAAAGATAATGAGGTAATCAGCATCAATCTCGAAAAAATTAATGCCGAAGTGGATACTATATTCTTCTATCTTAATTCTTATAGACAACAGGATTTTGCTACCATACCCTATTCAAAAATCAGAATTATGGAGGGTAAGCATCATAATCCGAAAAATGTCTTTGCCAATTTCAATCTGTCGTCTGATGAGGCTTATCAGGGACATGTATCAATGCTGATGGCAAAACTGAAACGCACACAGGGCGCAAGATGGGAGTTTACTGCCCTTGGCGAACCTATTGTAGCCAAAGACATTGCCGAAACAATTAAGCTCATTCAGAAGGAGTATTTGTAGATAATATTCATGGGTGCTACACTTGTAGTACCCACATTTTATGCTTTAAACCCCTCCAAAACCCTATACTCTCCTGCTACCAAATCCCCTAACTCAATAGTCCCCATCCTGACACGAATCAGTCTTAATACTTCATAATGTAGTTTATAGCACATCCGCCTTATCTGGCGATTCAGACCCTGAATCAGGATGATACTGAAAGTATAATCATCTACCTTCTCTATATGGCAAGGCAAAGTCATTTTCCCCATGATTCTGATGCCATTGCCCATTGATTCGAGAAATGGGTCGTCGATGGGCTTATCAACAGTTACGATATATTCCTTTTCGGTTTTATTTTCGTTGCGTAGCATTTTGTCGTAGAGGGTGCCATCATTCGTCAGAAACAATAGTCCTTCTGATGCTTTGTCTAATCTGCCTACCGGGAAAAGTTCTTCTTCGAATGGGAGTATATCTTTCAGATTATCGGCAATAGCCGTATTCAATGTAGTCTCTATGCCCCTTGGTTTGTAGAAAGTAATGTAGATGAGTTTCTTGCCCTCTTTTAATACTTCGTTATTATAAATTACTTTGTCAGTCTGACCCAGTTCTATATTGGTATTGACAGACATACCATTTACCATAACCTCGCCTGACAGTATTATTTCTAAAGCTCTTCGATTAGATACTCGTAGCTTCCAGACTAATAAATATTGCAGGCGATTCCTGAAAGTCATTATGTTGCTGGCATTTTTGGTTCAACCATTACTACTTCTTCTTTTTCTATAATCACCTGCCCTTCGGCCAGACTCTTCGTTTTTCTGACATATTTTTTAAGTGTCAGTATTACAGGCGCAAGAGTTTCATTGCGTCGCTTCGAATAATAGGCTGCCAGAGAAGCGGCACACTCTATCACAGTATTAGGAATCTTTTTTCCTGCTTTGTATTTCACCACCACATGCGAGCCCTGAGCATCACGGGCATGTAGCCAAAGGTCTTCTTTGTAGGAGTATTGTTGGGTGAGCAGGTCATTGTTTTTAGCGTTGCGCCCTACCAGAATTTCAAAGCCCTCTACTTCAAAACGCTTGAATAAATCTGCGTAGCTAACCGCCTGAGAGGCATTACGAACAAGTTTGTTTGCTTTCAGATAAGACCGAAGGGCTTTCAGATGCTCGGCCTGCTCTATTTTTTCTATGTGCAGGTTCAAGGTTTTCAGCAGTTGCTCGCGACTCTCTATATTCTCCATTATTTTCTCGATTTCTATCTTTTCATTCTTTGATTTACGATAGAAATTCTCTGCGTTTTTCTGAGGAGATAATTCCGGTTTCAACTTAATAACAATATCCTGATTCCGGTAAAAATCAAACAATTCTGCTTTTTCGGCCCGCTCCGGAATCTGGTGAAGATTTGCCATTAGAATATGCCCTATCTCTTCGTTCTTAACAGTTGAATCAAGGCCTTCCAATCTTTGATATGTATCGCGCAGATAAAGCTCCGTTTGTTTCTTCTCTTTGGTCAGTTTCCTAAGAATCTCCACCTTCTCTTTATCAAGTGTACTGACCTTATTGTATTGTATATAAAAAGCGTTAATGGCTTCAATAGGCTCCTGAAATTCCTGTATCACTTCTCCCAAAGGCAAAACCGACAAGTGCAACTGGTGTTCCCACCTGATAATATAGTATTTGGGATGCTCTAACAGGTTTACAACTTCCTTAATTTTTTCCCAGGTAATAGGTCTCTCTTCAGATGAAACACTTTTTGTTTCATCAAGATAAGCGTTTACTACTTTACCAAAGGTTGGAAATAGCTTTTTATAATCCTTATTCTGTACCAGAAAAGCCGCGTAAGATTGGTCTATGGGTCGGTCTAAAGTACTGATATGAATATTTTTATCTGCTACAATTTTGCTGTGAAAAAGGTCAATCACCTCATCATTCTGAAACAGAATAATATTAGACCTGTTACCATACATTTTAAAAACCACAGAAAAACCTTGCTCGAAATTAATGGCAAAGCATCGTTCGTTAAGAAACTGCCGCACACCCACCACTTCGAGGTCGAGCAATTGGTTGAATAAATCAGCGCTGTTTTTTCTGGCTCTCTCAAACTGGTCATTGAAATACAAAGAGGCGAAATCGGGGAAGACTACGGCTTTAATGTAGAACTCTTTATAGTTTTTCTTTTTTCCGCGGGCGGCAGCAAAGCCAAAAACCAGTTCATCTTTTTCCTGACTGAAACATTCCATCAGTTTCAGTCCGGTAATTCTGGTTTCTATTTGCCGGGTAAGTTGCCTTAGGAAATAATAATTATTTTGCACGATTCTTTATATATGGTCTGCAAAGTTAGTCTAATTTAATAAATATGCGAAAAAGCTATATCCGGGGCCTCAAGATACCGTAAAATAAAATTAACAATTCAGACATATATGTCTGTTTTATTTTTTGTAGATTTAGCCTAAAACCAAAACACTTTATGCCATTCTACAAAAAACTATTCGATGATAAGGGATTATCAGGCGAAAAAAAGAAGCGTATAGCTGACAAGATTTTGCTTTTACGGGAATCATTAGATGCCAGTATTCCGGGCAGAACACTCAATAGTAAATTATTATTAGCCACTTGGAATATCCGTGAGTTTGATTCATCAAAAGGCGGAGAGCGTCTGATTGAATCATTTTATTATATAGCCGAAATTATCGACCGATTTGATCTCGTAGCCATTCAGGAAGTACGTGAAAACCTGAAAGCGCTGAACCAGTTAAAAGAGATTCTGGGTGGTAACTGGGACTACATTTATACCGATGTAACCGAAGGAACAGCAGGAAATGGTGAAAGGATGGCCTTTTTATTCGATACCCGAAAGGTGCGATTTAACGGACTGGCCGGTGAAGTAATTAATCAACCTATCAGAAAGAAGGAAGAAGGTAAAATGGTTTCTCTACCAAGTGTACAATGGGTACGCTCGCCTTTTATGTGTGGTTTTAAAGCCGGCTGGACAAGCTTTATGCTTTGCACCGTTCATATTTACTATGGCGACAGCAAGCCGGAAGACCCGGTACGTGTACAGGAAATTAAGCAGATTGCTGAGTTCATGAAAACTAAAGCAGACGACGCTATTGAGTTGGGAAATATCCAAAGCCTTATTTTATTAGGAGACTTCAATATATTTGAAAGAACAGATGCTACTTTTAAAGCGCTTACGAGTACGGGCTTCAGGGTACCCGTTGCATTGGCAAAAGATGAGTTAAAAGGTTCAAACGTAAAAAAGGATAAATATTACGACCAGATTGTTTTCCTGAACAGGCAGGGTGTTTTTGAGTTCACAGATAAAGCCGGAATTTTTGATTTCTATGAAACCGTTTTTAAAGACGACGAGGCAGATATCTACAAAGAGCATGTCATAAAAAATCCTACTGAAGAGGAAGAAACTACTGGAACTAGTCTATTATCCAAATACAAAACATGGCGTACTTTTCAGATGTCTGACCATTTACCGATGTGGGCTGAAATCCGGATTGATAATACAAAAGAATACCTGACTCACAAAGCAGAAGCAGCTATAACACCACCTACGAATTGATATTATTGAGGCGAAATTTTGAGGGTTGTACTGACTTATTGGTACAACTCTTTTTTTTGCCCAGTTTAGCAAGGCTTTAAAACTACTCCAGGGAAAAAACAGTGCCGGATAAACAGTAAAATCCATTTTAAGTACGAATTTTGTTTTCCTATCTCAAACGTGTACCTTTGACAATTAAAAATTCAACCTGAATATGTTACTCCTCGGAATCGATATTGGTACCTCTTCTATTAAGGCGTCTGTAGTAGATGCTGATACCCAACAAGTGATTGCCTCTGCACAATACCCTGATGTAGAAGCCCCTATATCCTCCCCTTTTGCAGGCTGGGCAGAACAAAACCCTGAAATGTGGTGGAATAATACCATTGAAGCAGTAAAACGGGTGAATGCCTTAGGTACAAAGGCATCCACGAAATTTAGTCCGCAGGATATTGGTGCGATAGGTATCGCCTATCAGATGCATGGTCTGGTAATGGTTGATAAAAATAAACAGGTCTTACGCCCCTCAATCATCTGGTGTGATAGCCGGGCTGTACAAACAGGAGAAAAGGCTTTCAGCGAAATGGGTGAAGAATTGTGCTTAACGCATTTGCTCAATTCACCGGGCAATTTTACAGCCTCAAAACTTGCCTGGGTAAAAGCCAATGAGCCGCATATATTCGAGCAATGTGATAAAATCATGCTCCCCGGCGATTACATCGCCATGATGCTAACTGGTGAAATCACCACATCAAATTCGGGTTTATCAGAAGGTATCTTCTGGGATTTTCAGACCAATAGCGTTTCAAAAGACCTACTGAATTACTATGGCTTTGACGAAAGTATTATTCCTGAAATCAGGCCAGTATTTAGTGAGCATGGTCAGGTAAAACATTCGATTGCAGACATTCTGGGCATCAAAGCAGGTGTTCCTGTTACTTATAAAGCAGGCGACCAACCTAATAATGCCCTTTCTTTAGATGTACTGAATCCGGGTGAAATTGCTGCTACGGCAGGTACCTCCGGGGTAGTATATGCCGTTAGTGATCAGATTTCTTATGACCCGCAATCACGTATCAATTCTTTTGCCCATGTAAACCATCAGATAGGTGGCGAAAACAGAGTGGGTATCTTGCTTTGTATCAATGGTACCGGAATCCTGAACCGATGGGT
>CALRLS020000180.1:0-9660 GCA_943368815.1 Cyanobium sp. NIES-981 | reverse complement strand
GCATTAAGTTTAAAACGTCTCAATTCGGTTTTTAACCCTTGGGTTTCCTGACTTTTCTGAAAGAATGGTTTCAGGAAAATCCATATCAACAGAACAATGGTAAATGCTTGAAAGATGGAATTATAGGCATTCAAATCAGAAAGAAACTTGTAGTTTTCATTAGAAAAAGCCAAAATTCCAACGAAAAACTCAATTCCCAGAATTACCTGAATAGCCAGACAAAAGTTGCACCACTGTTTTATGACAAAAGCCTGATAATAAACTGACCAGCATGAATACATAATAGCAAACATACTAATGAAATAAAAAAACGAAGCAGTAAGAGGATTTATCAATAATGAGATAAGTCCACCGGCGAAATATAAAAAGCCGACTTCAGACCAGCTAAGCCATGATGTGAGCTGTGATGCCTTTGAACGAAGAATGGACTGGCAATCATTGGCATTACCAAGCTGGCACAAAGTGCGAATAAACGGGTTATGCGCATCAATGCTTTGCCATAGTAATAAACTGCTTATAAGAGTGCCTGAAATTCTGGTTAATAGAATAGTATTATAATACCAGTCGGAAGACAAATGGCTAAAGCCGAAACTAAGCAGCAACAAAATAATACCACCAATTAAAAATGGCAGTCTGAGGTTTGCAATAAGTTCTTTTTTCCGTTTTTCAGCATAGTTTCTTTCACCTGACTCCTCATTCGTTTCGGCCATTAAAACTACACCATTCCATTTTGTTAAAAAATCTTCGGTTTTTTCTTTCTTTAAACCTTCCTGTGTATGAATCCATTCAACGGTATCATCTTTTATAGATTTTACTACCGCAAAAACACCGCCGTTAAGATTAAGATAAGTTAGAAATGGAAACTCAAGTTCAGCAAATTGTTCAGGCCTGATCCGAACACAAAGGTTGTCGATTTTCCACTCATGCAAAGCATCTTGTGTAGCAAGTAAACTCGGGAAATCGGGGTGGCTTTTCAGGGTGTCCTCAATGGTTTGTCTGGTAACTTTTGCCTCAAGCATTTGTAGATACAGTTGGGTAGCTGCTATAGCATTTTCTTTAGACTGGGTGGCTCCGAACATAGACAAAATAAACGATTGGGTAGATGGCTATAGATTAACATTCTCCCAAAGGTCAGATTAAAAGTTCAATTGTTGCTATGCATTTTTGCATAATAACTATGCAAAAATGCATAATCTGAACCATGAAGTAATTTTTTAAAGAAAGTATTGCAAATGTTGAATTTTTTATAAATAATTGTACTATTAAGTTTTTAACCTAGCCGTAAAAACAACTGAATGCTATGACACTTGGAACTAAACTACGTAAACTTAGAATAGAAAAGGGGTTTTCTCAGACCCATGTTGCTGAATACATAGGGCTCAATCAAAGCTCATATTGTAGATTGGAAAGCGACAAAATTCACCCCAAATTAAACACAGCCTTAAAGATTGCACAGCTATACCAGATTGAAGTCAATTTACTTTCTTGAGCAACCGTGAGTCAGACGAGTTGATTAATCTAAGATTAAGGGGTATTGCCTATCGAATTCCTGGTGATAAACAAAAAAAAGCGGATAACAGCCTTCGCCCTTACCCGCCTTTGAAATGATTATTTCTTTATCTTATGCTTCCAGGAAGAATCCCATCGAGCAGAATTTCTCAATTCTTGCATCGATTCTGTCTCTTGGTGCAATTTTTTCCAAAGCTTCAATTTCTGATAGAATCCTTGACTTTAATCGGCCCGACATATCATCCCAATCCAGGTGAGCACCACCAAGCGGTTCTTCAATAATGCCGTCGATTAGTTTATTATTGAGCATATCTGTAGCTGTTGGCTTTAGCGCCTCGGCTGCCTGTTCTTTATAATCCCAACTGCGCCATAAAATAGTAGAGCAGTTCTCTGGTGAAATCACCGAATACCACGAGTTTTCCAACATCAGTACTCTATCACCTATGGCAATACCCAATGCACCACCGGAAGCACCTTCACCTATAATAATACAGATAACAGGCACTTTCAATATACACATTTCTCTCAGATTCCGAGCAATCGCCTCGGCCTGTCCGCGCTCTTCGGCTTCCAATCCCGGAAATGCACCCGGAGTATCAATCAAAGTAACAATAGGCTTATTGAATTTTTCTGCTAGTTTCATCAATCTCAGGGCTTTCCTATAACCCTCCGGATTCGGCATACCAAAGTTTCTGTATTGTCTTTCTTTGGTTTTACGTCCCTTTTGTTGCCCAATCAGCATGACGGTTGTCCCGTCTATATCGGCAAAACCTCCTACAATAGCCGGATCGTCCCTTACTGTGCGGTCGCCATGCAATTCATGAAATTCCTGGCATATTTTCTCAATATAATCTAAAGTATAAGGGCGGTCGGGGTGGCGCGATAACTGCACTCTTTGCCAGCGTGTCAGGTTTGAAAAAGTTTCTTTTTTTAGATTAAGAATGTTTTCAGTTAGACTTCTGACAGCCTCCCGTACGTCTACATTGTTTTCGTCGGCGAGACGTTGCATATCATCGAGCTTTGCTTCAAGCTCTGCTATGGGTTTTTCAAAATCAAGAAGAGTTCTCATAAACGATAAGCCTTAGGGCCTTTTGTTAAATTTCGTACGTTTGTCCTTTATCGGGTATCTCAATTTGCTGATAACCCTTTTGTTCGAGTGCAATTTTAAAATTCTGCATGGTAGGATACTCACCATGTACCAGAAATACCTTTTTTACTTTATCTATGTCTTGTGAGGATACAAAATCGGTCAGGTCCTTAAAATCTCCGTGTCCGCTGAACACATCAATCCTTAAAATGGTCGCATTTACAGGGAATTTCTGCCCTCTTATGCTTAATTCTTTTCGTTCGCCATTCAATAATTTCCAGCCCAGAGTACCTTCGCTGGCATAACCTACCATCAGGATAGTAGCATACGGATTACTGATATTGGCTTCAATATGATGTTCAATTCTACCACCCTGCACCATGCCTGATGCAGAAATGATAATGCATGGCTCAGCATGGTTCGACACCGCCTTACTTGCCTGATTCGACTCCAAATATATCAGATTCTCGAAATCAAACAAAGATTCATTTTCTTCATGAAAAGTCCTGGCGTGTTTGTTGAGTAGTTTTACGCTCTTTTCATATATTTTCGAACTGGCCTTTGCCAGCGGGCTGTCTGTGAAAACCTTGATAGGAGTGAAGCCCTTTTCGGTATATAATTTATTGAGCGTATAAAGCATAGCCTGCGTGCGGCCAACGCTGAAAGAAGGGATAATCAAACGCCCCGGAACATCGATACAGGCCTTCTGGATGATGCCTGCTAAAATGCTTTCGGCTTCTTCCTGATCTATATGATGGCGGTCGCCGTAGGTTGTTTCTGTAATCAGATAATCTACAGGAGGAAGCGGTTGAGGATCAATCAGTAAAGGATAATTTTTACGACCAATATCGCCAGAAAAACCCAGTGTTTTCTTCTTGCCGTCTTCCCAGAACTCAATGTATAAATGGGCAGCGCCCAATAAATGCCCTGCCGGAATAAAAGTTACGTATCCGTCATCTTTAAACTTAAAGCGCTGGTCGAAAGGAATCGGTACAAAATTGTCCATGGCCTCTCTCACCTGCCTCTCCAGATACAGTTCTCTCGAATCTACATCTTTCTTCTTTTTCGACCGCTTTTTACTATCATGAATCAGCTTGAATTTTCGTTGATTCAGCGATGCCGAATCAAGCAATAGTATTTCGCTTAAATCCATTGTGGCTTTGGTGCAAAGCACCTGCCCTTCAAAGCCCTCTCGATATAAATTCGGAATCTGACCAGAGTGGTCGATATGTGCATGGGTAAGAATAACTAAGTTGATTAACGAAGGGTCAAATGGAAAAATACCATATTCCAACTTCGGTTTTTCAGGGCTATTTTCTTTTTCTAAATCCGTACCACAATCAATCAAAACTTTATACTCATCATCAAACTCAAGTAGAACAGAGCTACCTGAAACTTGCCTTACCGCTCCCCAAAAAGTTATTTTCATACGAAAATGCTATCAAAATATTAAAAAATATCAATGCAAAATAATATTTGCTTCATATTCATTCACAAATTAAGGAAAGAAATCTTTTTTTTGCTAGGCATTTTTTTTATATTCGTCACAAAGAGTATGTTTAAAAATTATGATTCGGTCAGAAAAACAAAATTTAAACATGCCCTAACCAAGCTCTTGCCTTAAAACTGAAATGATTATATGCATCTATTTTTATTTGTTCTTTTACAACTAAGTTCTCCACTCGAAAAGTTTCAGCAACTCCTTGATAGCATACAGAATGACTCAGAAATCCGGACGGGTATAGTGGCTGCTTCTATCCGGTCAACCCAGACCGGAGAGTATAAAATTCAGTTCAATGCCCGCAAATCTGTCAATTCAGCTTCAACGCTTAAACTCGTTTCAACAGCATCTGCTTTATCAGTATTGGGGCCCAATTATCGCTATCAGACCTATATAGAATATGATGGGACTATAGCAGATAGTGTGCTGCGTGGAAATATTTATATCAGGGGTACAGGAGACCCTTCTTTGGGCGCTTCAAGGGTAGGTTTTGATTTTCAGCAGGTGGTAAATCTTTTTGCACAGAAAATTAAAGAGTATGGTATCAGAAAGATAGAAGGCGCTATTATTGGGGACGGCAGTATTTTTCCTGACAATACCCTGGCTGATTCTTGGGTATGGGGCGATGTAGGTAATTATTATGGTGCAGGAGTTAGTGGATTGAATATTAATGAAAATCTCTATGAGATTCATTTTAAACCCGGTAAGTCTTTAGGTGAAGATGCCCCCGTTTTGAGACTTTCTCCGTCAGTACCAAATATTACTTATATCAATAAAGTAACAACAGCCGAGCGAGGTTCGGGTGATAATGTGCTTGTTTATAATACGCCTTTCAGTAATACTATTATATCAGAAGGGACCGTGCCGATTGGCCCGGCAGATTTTGTTGTAAAAGGTTCATTGCCTGACCCTGCTTATTTTCTGGCTTTTCATGTGCAAAGAAAATTCCGGGAATTGCAGGGTGAAGTCATTAATGAAGCAATGAGCTACCAGCATTATAAAACGAAGTTTAATGATAGCCGAAAGCCAAGGAATATAATTCTGACGCATGAGTCGCCTACCATCTCTACTTTAGCACAGCATTGCAATTTTCAGAGTATTAATCTATATGCTGATGCTTTTCTGAAAACAGTGGGGTACACACTTGCAAAAGATGCCGGCTTTGATGCAGGAGTAAAAGCCGAAAAGTTCCTATGGTCTCAGAAAGGAGTGGATTTGCAGGGATTTATGATACGAGATGGGAGCGGACTATCGCCCTCTGGTGTATTAACTGCCAATAATCTGGCGGATATTTTATTTGCCATGCGCCGGGATAGCGCCTTCAATGATTTTTATGCTTCTATTCCCGTGGTGGGCATAACAGGCACTGTACAAAATCTGGCAAAAGACTCGAAAGCAGTCGGGAATGTAAGAGCCAAGAGTGGTTCTATTGCCAATACCAGAGCATTTTCAGGATACTTTACAAGCTCAGGAGGAGAGTTAATGTCCTTTGCCTTCATCATCAATCGATATGCTGACGGAGCCGACCGTAAGGTGAGAAGGTACCTTGAAGAAATGATTAAATTGATGGTGGAACTATAATAGGCATCACGATTTTTTAAATCGTTGTGATTGCTAAAAAATTAAGTCGCGTTATTCATCTTGGCATTCATTATCTGCCCGATTTCAAGGGCTTTACTTTTAACAAACTCAGCTCGCGGACCTCTGAAAAGAGTATCTGTAGTAATAAACCATAATGACAGCCAACGCTCAAAGCGTTCAGTACTCAAACCATGTTTTTGATTGGCCTGCATGTGTACCCACATCATGCCACCCGTATAACTGCCTGTCTGGAAAAGCCAGTTCTCCCAAAAATTCACTACTCTTGTGATATGCCTGTCCCATTCTTCCTCGGGCATTTCAAAAACCGGAGCCAAATCAAAATCCTTATGTACTTTTTCGTAGAAACTATTTACGAGGTTCTCTACATCTCCTCTATTCTGAATATCGTTCATTGCTGCTGAAATTTTCGCAAAAATACCAAATCAATCCTTTCTAAAACCTGATAAAAATCATATAGGTTCTCTTCGGTAATTTTTTTGAAAAATAATATCAAATAAATTTGTCATAATGTAAAGTTTGTTTTACTTTTGGTGCGTTATATTTTACATAAATTAAAACATACAAAATTATGGAACCAAGATTCTTATTTCCCCATCGTTACAAGCTAATCGGCTGGCTATTGGCTATCCCATGTTTAATTTTAGGCTTATTTGTGCTAATTGGTGATTTCTATTTCGATTTCCTCACCATTCACCTGCCCTTTGAATACATTTTTACCGACACTTTTACGAATTCGAGTGGAAGTGGGGAAAGCAGAGTAAGTGACAGCGTATCTATTTTGAATTTTACGGATGAGATAGCAGCGATAGGCTCTATTGTTGGCTTACTTTTTATTGCTTTTTCAAGAGTTAAGCTAGAGGATGAGTATGTGTCCAAAACCCGATTGGAATCATTACAATGGGCAATTTATCTCAATTTTGCCTTGCTGATTCTAGCAATTATTTTCATTCATGGTATGGCCTTTTTTAGTGTGATTGTCTATAATATGTTCACACCACTGATACTCTTTATTATCAGGTTTCACTACATATTGTTCATCAAGCCTTCTTTTGAAGCAAACAGCAAACTGCAAAACAATTGAGGCCATGAGAAACAGAATCAGAATCGAACGGGCTATCCTTGACATCACGCAAGCCGATTTAGCCGAACGCATCAGCGTAAGCCGCCAGACCATCAATGCCATCGAAAGTAACAAATACGTGCCCTCGGCAGTGCTGGCAATGAAAATCGCCAGAATTTTTGGAAAAACAGTAGAAGAAATATTCGAATTAGACGAAAATGATTAACCATAACGGCTGTTAGGAGCCTTTCATGCTAAATCCAATACAATTTTTTAGTTGAATACATACATTGTGAAAAAGCTACCACAAAGCCCTTGTTTTTAATGAGGGTTTTTGTTTTTATTTAAGCTGGAATATCCAAAGCAAGTGGCTTCGGCTCCGCTCAGCCACCGATAGAAAATGGTTTTAAAAAAAATATGACTTCAATTGCGCCAAGCCCAGTGACTGAGCGAAGTCGAAGCCCGGTGACTGAGCGAAGCGGACGTCGCGCGGTCGAAGTCCGTGCCAAGCAGATTTTTAGCGAAAATCCTCCACACTCAATAGTATTATCTCACCACTTCCCTGTATATACATTAGGCCCAAAACCCATCCACCCAATTTGCACTTTTTATAGATATTCAGGATTAACAATCCGAAATAAATAAGACTATTCTGTCATACTCATAAGTGGATGAGATACCCGATTCATAAGAAATCACTAAATCATGGATTTTACGTATATAAATAATCCTATCTACTTCAAGAAAAGTTATATTATGAATATTATTTCATACAAATCAATATTTAATTCATTCTATCGTTTTTCGTTCTCATAAGAAGCAACTATTTTTAGGAACCTGTTTGAATAATTAATAGTATCACGAAAAAGCAAACCTTAATAATTCAGGCAGCATCAGGCACCAAATGCTGGTTGTTTTAACTAAAAAAAACAGATGATAGAATTCATCAGACAATTCCTGAAACGATTCTTATTCTTTCTGAATATGATGCTGGCTCTATATACACTGCTTGTGTATCAGCTTAGCTATTCAGTAAGTGTAAAGCATTGGCTGGGAGGCTTCCTGATGCTTTCGCTACCCTTTGCCTTTGTCGGTAATATTCTTTTTATTATTCTCTGGATCTTCCGCAAATCCCGCAGGGCTTTTATCTCTGTCGGTATTTTATTAATAGGCTTCCCCTTGTTGCTTCGCACTTTTGTCTGGCATGATATTGACAAGGATGATAAGCGCAAAGGCATTTCAGTGTTAAGCTATAACCTGATGTGGTGCGATATTGAATCTTATAGTCTAAGGCGCGATACCTTGAATGCCATTAATCTAATCCAAAATGCAGTTAAGATAGAAGCCGATATTAAGTGTCTACAGGAACTTTACAATGCTGACTACATTCCTCAATACCGGATGATTAAGAAGTTCAGGGACACACATAAATACTATACTTATGTGCATTCTACGCCCGGCAATGATAAAGGACAGGGGTCTATCGGTCTGGCTATTTTTTCTAAATACCCAATCATCAGAAAAGAAGAGAAGCATTGGACAATTAATCATAACGGGCTTTTGTCGGCAGATATAGTGATTGGAAAAGATACCATAAGGGTAATAAACGTACAATTGAGGTCAATGGGTGTCCGTGTCAATAAGGTCTTAGATGCCGGAGAGGACAAGGAAAAAGCCAAAAAAGAGGCCAAGACTATTTATCATCAGTTAAAGGAAGGTTTTAGTGACAGGATTATACAGATGATTGAATTGGAAAGCTGGATAAAGGCCAGTCCGTATCCAATCATTTTAGCCGGAGATTTCAACGAAGTGCCTTATGGTTATGCCTATGGCCGAACCCTGAAATACCTGAAAAACGCTTTCGAAGAGAAAGGCAGGGGTTTTGGCTTTACCTATCATCGTTCTCCTGGATTTTTAAGAATTGATAATCAGTTTTTCGACGACAGATATTTCGAAATAAAAAGATTCAAAACTTTTTCAGACCTTCCGTATTCAGACCACTATCCGATCTGGGGAGAGTATATTCTGAAGAAGTAAGCTGTTTTTTAACCAAATTCGCTTGACTATAACTAAATAATGGAAAAACAGTATCAGGTTGCTTTAACATTGGTCGAAGGCGTGGGCAGTATCATGTTCAGGCAATTAATCAGTAATCTGGGTTCGGCAGAGAATGTGTTTAAAACCAAAACAGACAAATTGCTGAAAACCCCCGGTGTCGGGAAACAGATTATAGAAGGACTAAAAGACAAAACGCTACTTACACGAGCCGAGAATATCCTGAAAGAGGCTGAAAAACAACAGATAAAACTCTACTTTTCGATTGATAAGGATTATCCGTCTAAACTTAAAAGTCTCTACGATGCTCCGGCGATTCTCTATTTTAAAGGTAATGGTGACTTAAACGCGCATCGTACTGTTGGTATTGTTGGCACCAGGCAGGCTACCGATTATGGCAGAAAAGTAACAGAAGATATAGTAGAGCAACTGAAACCCTATGAAGTAAGTATCATCAGCGGGCTTGCCTATGGTATTGATATTGCTGCCCATAAAGCCGCGATTGACAATGATGTACCAACCATAGGAGTGATGGCAAGCGGGATAGATATTATTTATCCTGCCGCACATAAAAAACACGCAGAACAAATGCTCGAAAAAGGAGGACTTGTATCCGAAAACTCTTTTGGTATGAAGCCCATCCGGAATCTGTTCCTTGCCAGAAACAGAATTATTGCCGGGCTGAGCGATGTGAGTATCGTAGTGGAGTCTGCCGATAAGGGTGGGGCATTGGTAACTGCCGATTTTGCCAATAATTATCATCGCGAAGTATTTGCCGTTCCGGGTAGTCTTACCAATAAATACTCTTCAGGCTGCAATAAATTAATCAAGGAAAATAAGGCCAAT
>CALRLS020000179.1:0-9672 GCA_943368815.1 Cyanobium sp. NIES-981 | reverse complement strand
AACTGCGCAGAACCCGCATCTGCTACCGAGATATTGACGGTTTTACCTGTGCGCGGTACATCGAGTGTATAAATTTCATTGTTAATCTGCGCCAATGCCTGATCTCCATCCGGAGACATGATTATCTGTGAAGCAGGCGACGGACGGTTTACCTCCATAGCCTGAGCCGCTTTTTCTGATAGCATACAATTGTGGGCAAAGTCTTCACCATCAATACTCATGCCGTAGGTAGTGATACCCGTTACTTTTACGTGCGTTTTTTCGTCAGTACCATCCCATTTGATAGACTGAACCTGTCCGTCTCCGGCGCTCAGATAAATACGGTCTGGGGCGCTGTTCACAAAGTGAGGCGTATTACGGTCGCGGGCTTTGTCGATAACTGTGATGGGGCCACCGTTGGCATCTATCCAGCAAATATCGTCTTCTGAACCATTGGCAACCGGACCGATAGATGATTTGAAGGCTTGCAGACGGCTGCGGACAAATACAATGCGGTCATTTTTTAATGTCCAGGCTGGTTGTGTATACAAGGCAGGCGTTTGCGTCAGTTTCTGAAGATTCGGGGTGCCTTCTGCATTTACTTTGTATAAATTACCACCTTCGGGTGTCCATGTTGTAAATACCAGACTCTTGCCATCGTTTGACCAGGCCGGTTGAGCCTCGGTGAAATCGTTGGTGGAAATCAGGCGAGGGGTACCATTCGGATAATCAGCAATATATAAGCGATTCAGAGCCGTAAAAGCCAGTTTCTTACCATCAGGCGATGGAACAGCATCACGTATCTGCGTAATAAGGGCATGGGTAGTATCCGAAATCGGATATTTGAATTCCAGTTGAGGACCCATTTCCAGTTCCATATCTACACTGAATGGAATCTCGGCAGGCTTTTCGCCATTCACACCGATTTTGTAAATCTTACCACCATACGAAGCGATTACGAACTTATTATCAGGTGTAAACGACATACCCGGCAATACTCCCATGGTAGCGATAGACTCCTGGTCGTCACGTTGGATAGGGTAGGCGAGCCATTTTTCGTCACCGTTTTCTAAATTACGTAATACTAAACCTGTTTTGTCTTCGTAACGATTACCATACACCAGCCATTTGCCATCGCTTGAAAGCGTAGGCGTAAAGGCCGATCCATATCTTGAGGTAATAGTAGTGCGTTTGGCATTGTCACGGTCGTAGATACCAATCTGGTATTGCGGCAACATGGCGTTATAATTCCAGGCTCCACTACGTTGCGAGAAATAAATGTAGCGGCCATCATGCCCTACGGCTGCATCGATGGTTTTCAGGTTGGCAGGCGTGTCAATCAATTGCACCCCTCCGCCACCATCGTGGTGCACCATCCACAATTGTACATTCATACGGCCTTTTGAGTACACAATGTATTTGCCGTCGGGTGTCCAGTCGGCAGAGGTAAAGTTCTGGTCACGGTCTTTGGTTACCTGTACCGTATCTTTTTTCTCAAAGTCGATGTACCATACATTGTCTGAACCGGTGCGGTCAGAGATAAACAATAGCTTTTTACCATCCGGACTATAGCGAGGGTGGGTATCAAAAGCCATACCCTTGGTAACATTGGTAGCCTTGCCGCCTGCAAATGGAATAGTGAATAAATCGCCCATGACATCGAAAGCAATAGTTTTGCTATCAGGACTCACATCGACCGAAAGCCAGGTGCCCTCGGTGGTGTTCATACGTAGGGTACGAGACGCTTTCAAAGGTAAATCTTTGTAACGTATATAATGGGTCGTGTCTTTGGTTTGTTTGGTAGTATCCTGCATTGCGTGGAAGAGCCGCGAATAGATGCGACCTTTAGAAGCATATACACCAGCCACCACACAGCACCCGATACAAATACTCATCAAGGCTGATTTTAAGGTAAATTTAGGTTTCATTCAATATGATTTTGATTGGAAGTGTTTTTTTGTAAAAATATTGAAATTTTTGGGGATTTTGGTGGGGGTGGGGGAAATAATATATTAAGAAGTGGATGGAGTTTAATTTATATTCCTTGAAGTTAAACTCCTATAATATTTGTAATGAAAAAATATTAGATTTGTACTTATGTGTAAATGCTGTAAAATTTTGTTTCTATATTAATCTCAAGTATGTCATATTCTGCGAATGTTTATAATGTAATGATTGCCTCACCAAGCGATGTGATGGAGGAGAGAAATGCTGCAAATGGTATAATATTAGATTGGAATAATGTTAATTCAAATGTTAGGAGAATTGTTTTAATGCCTGTAAGATGGGAAGTTAATTCAATACAGACAATGGGAGATAGACCTCAAGAAATAATTAACAAACAACTTCTTGAAAGTGCAGATTTGCTAATAGGTATATTCTGGGCTAGATTAGGCACTCCTACAGGAAAATCGTTAAGTGGGAGTGTAGAAGAAATAGAAAAGCATATTAATTCTGGAAAACCAGCAATGTTATATTTCTCTAACACACCTGCAAAACCTGATAGCATTGATTTTGAGCAATATGAGGCAGTTAAGAAGTTAAAGAAAGAATATCAAAAAAATGGACTGACAGAAACATTTGATTCTATAACAGATTTTAAAGATAAGTTTCAACGACAGCTGTCTATGAAAATTAATGAAGGGAGTGTTTTTTCTGGATATGATAGCATTGACAAATCTTCTTCGTTAGGAGATTATAAGGAAATTGATTTATTAATCTCCCTCTCAAATGAAGCTAAACAAATATTATTAGAGGTATCAAAGGATTCTCACGGAACAATACTAAGAACACGGTCTAGCGATGGATTAAGTATTCAAACAAATAACAAAAACTTTATAAGAAGTAACAATCCAAGAGAAGAAGCTTTGTGGGAGT
Source organism: Cyanobium sp. NIES-981 (assembly GCA_943368815.1). Lineage (GTDB taxonomy): Bacteria > Bacteroidota > Bacteroidia > Cytophagales > Spirosomataceae > Emticicia. The sequence goes on along the minus strand of CALRLS020000179.1, from coordinate 6,816 downwards.
CTAGTTTTAATGAATTAGTAGAAAATCAATTGATAAGAGATTTAGGTTATAAGGGGTCAGTATTTAGATTAACACTTGAGGGATATAAAATAATTGATAATCTATTATCGAAGTAAATTTAAAATTAAGTATTTTGATTTATATAAGCATATTTGGATTGCTAATAACCAGTGTAGTGATTTTAACAAATGTTAATATTATACGTTTAAAAAGGCATTAATTCCATTAAGAATTTTATTCCGTCTATCTTCCCAGATAGTATTATTTTTTATAGGTAATTGAAATTTATCCTCTATTAAATTTTTTAGAGTATTATATTTAGCTGGGTCGTCAATTTTCATCCCATGAGTATAGGGAATAACTCCTTTGACGTTAGCATACTCAAATGGGGGGATTAGAATAGGAACATGATAAAGAGTTTTTATCCAAGCTGCGCCCATTTCACAAAGCGATACAGCACTATCGTAAAAATTAGGAGATAAGATGAAAATAACTAAAACATTATCATTTAACTCATCTTTTATTCTCTCTAAAAAATTTTCTCCAAGTGTAACTCCATAACCTTCATAAGAAGAACAAAAAATATTTGTGCTACCTAAACCAATTAGTTCAAGCATTTCAATTATATATCCTACTAGAATTTTATCTTTACTAGAATGGCTAATAAAGACCTTTTTTAAAATAATATTAATACTCTCAGTTACTTTCGAATTCTCGTATATTTTTTCGTTTAAGGTTTCCATCTCAGTACTTATTATGTATGAAATTCTTTCATAAAAATCATCTTCTTGACAGGGTGGACCTTGACATTTTTTCGAATGTTCTTCTCTTTTGAAATTTACGATTTGTTCAACTTGATAAACGAATGGAATTTTATCATTTTTACTTAATTCGTTTATTTTTTTCTTTAAATCTTCTCTAAACGTTGGAACCCCTTTTCCGAAAAAATATTTATTATTTAGATTATTCGAAAATTCATTTGAGACTTTAATAATAAAATCGCTGACTTTTATATTATTCCTTTGTTGATTATTATTGTTCAAATTTTGCAAATGTTTTTTCCAACCACCTTCATCAAATATTTCTACTCCTTTTGCTTCTAGTTCTATCATCCAATCTGATTGCCCACTTCCGGAACATTTTTTAGCAATCCCAGATTCAAAAATTTTAGATTTAACTCTTAGGACCATTTTATGATCTAATTGATTTTCATTATTAAGCCAACAGAAATCAGTTATATTAAGACATCCTCCCAAATAGTCAGTATTCAAACGTTCCAGTATATGATCAATTATATCATCAACAGTAGTATTTATAGTATATTCAAAATTCATATTTTTAAATATTATTTAAAACTAATTTCAATAGTTTGAATGATTTTACTACTTATTTAAAGTAAATTTAGATAATTCCTTTGGTAAGTTTAAATAGGTTTGATTCTGGGTTTGTAAGTTTCTACTTTATCCGATATCCTTTTCCATACTAAACCAACTTTAGAATTTGTCTCAGATGTATCCAGAACATATTCGCCTTTAAATCGATACATAATATCTCCCAAAGGACTTTTTGATTGGACAAAGATTATTCTATTATAAACTTTACTATTCATTATTCTATCGACATGTCTAGACAAATCTGTAGGACTAATAGTTTTTTCTATTAGAGTCAGTTCATCGTCAGATAACTTATTATCCCATCCTCTTTTATAACTTTTATATAGTTTAGGGAACCAGATGAAAGTGTTTGTTCTATAAAGATGATTAATTCCTCCTTTCTGAAAATTTTTATGAGTATACCCAAAACAGTTTATAGCATCTAAAGAGGTTCTAAAAACAACATTATCTGAAAGACTGATAAAACCTTTATCAATATATGTTTGTGAATTTTGTTCCTTATGCAAATCCCAAGGTTCAAATTCTAAAATTTTATTTTTTTCACAACTAATAATTTCAACTACATTATTAATTTGATGATGTATTTCATCAATTTCCAAATATTTTTTTTCACCAGTTAAAGGTTCTTTATAAATAGTATGCACCGTAAGAATTCTATGATTAGTGGCATTTATTATATCAATTTGTCTTAGTTTATCTTGTTCTTCTTGATTTAAATGATGAGGTTCATTAATTTCTATGTGTATACCCAATTGTGGGAAATACATATCAGTTAAAGCTCTTCCTATTGGTCTACTTATATATTGTTGTGTAATAAATTTTAAGCTTAAATCATTTAATAAATGCCAGATTCTTGTTATTACGTAATGTTCAAATGGTTTCTTTTGCGCTCTTGATAATTGCTTGCTAATAAATTCAAGTTTATTCATGATTTATCTCTATTTTTATATAATCACTAAAGATATTTAATTCCGAACAAATAAATATGCAGTATTTGTAAATTTTTATTTATCCCATGCAAACTCTCCTCTCCCAAATAAAAAACTGCAAAACATGTGAGCACCATCTGATAGGAGGAGTAAACCCGGTAGTAGCAGCAACCACAAAAAGCAAAATTGTAATAGTAGGGCAGGCGCCGGGTAGAATCGTACATCATTCGTGCATCCCGTGGAATGATAAGAGTGGAGATAATCTTCGGTCGTGGTTAGGTGTCGATAAAACTACTTTTTATAATACCGCCCTGATAGCAGTGATACCTATGGGTTTTTGCTACCCCGGTACAGGCAAAAGTGGAGATTTACCCCCTCGCCCCGAATGTGCCCCTCTATGGCACCGCCAATTATTAGACAAAATGCCGAATGTAGCATTAATGCTACTGGTAGGGCAATATGCCCAGAATTATTATTTAGGTGCATCCGCCAGAGATACCCTTACTGAAACCGTCCGGCATTATCAGGATTACCTGCCTAAGTTCTTTCCTTTGCCGCACCCCTCACCCCGCAATAATATCTGGCAGGCAAAAAATGACTGGTTTGGCAGGGAGGTGCTGCCGGAGTTGAAAAGAGAAGTGCATGGAATTTTAAAGCAATAACTATTCGGTTTATTGTAGTATTAAGTCCCCCCTTTAGGGGTTAGGGGCCTTATATTCGATAATAAGGCAAGTACAATGCAGGTTCAAAACCCAATTTCTGAGCCAGTTTGTATGAGCCGATGTTCTCTAAACGACAAGCCCACACAGGTTCAAGGTCATTTTCAATACAATAGTCAATAAGGGCAGCACAGACTTTTTGTGCGAAGCCTTTGCCTCTGAATTCCGGTACTGTTTCAATGCCCAATTCTAATTGATTTCCCTCAACAAAAGAAGAAAAAGCGGTTGCAGCCAGTTGTCCATCGTAGTATAAGCAATAAGCTATTCCATTTTGTTTAAAATCTTCTGATGAATCCCAGAAGTATCGGGGTACAACAATGCCTGTCATCTGGTCATACACTTGCTGTGTATTATCAATGATTTCAATTTTCGGGTCCGTATTGGGCGGATTGCTATTCATGTACTTCTCTTTATTGAACCTGAAATTGACTCTGGTATTGCGTTCAATAATGCCTTTTGTCAACTGCTGCGTATTATAAGCCGAAGCAATTAATTTATCCTGAAATAAATCTTTCAGCACAGTCTCCCACTCCGTGGGATATATCTGTATCCATTCATGGCTGTTTCGTTCGCCATTGGTATTTAAGGCATAGTCTTTAAACGCAGCGTTGAAGGATTGATTGGTGTGGTCTCCCAGCAATAATGACATACCGTAAGAATGAACAATATAGAATGTTCCAGGGTTATTTTCAGCATCAGCATAGACTCTGCCATTGACACGTTTATCAATAACCGCACGTGCAAAAAGGGTATTGAAATTTACCTCTTTTAATAAAGCGTTTGCTTTGTGGTAGTGGTCGGGGTTCAGGAGTTTCATGTTGTAAAATTAGCGGATAGGTTTTGATTATTGACAAATGAAAAGCAAAGAACCTGTTTAAACTTTTAGTTTACAGCCGAGAATGAGATAGTTTTTACTCAGATGAGGCTAATTATTGAGAGCGTAGCAGAGCTACGGACGAAATAATTTGACGAAATATGAGTGAAAACTAGCCATTCGCAGGGTAAAGGAATAAGTTTAACAGGTTCAATATTTGTTTCCACAATAATAACCGATTATTGCGGAAACAAAATTCGCTCATTTCAACCGATAATTAGTACTTTCATCAGCCTTTATCAATTTTTCACGTGGGTCTAAAGTCAGATTCACAGGCTTTTCAGCGTGCTTGATTTTAATACTGGCTTTGTTATGATTAACGGGGAAACTCAATATCTGCTCCTTTCCATTTTTGAAAGTAAAGCCAATTTCTATAGTGTCGGTATAATCTACTGCAGTCTGTTTGCCTTTGCCATCTTCCTGATATTTGTTGACAATCAGTTCAAAACTCGTTTCGTATTGATTGCTCGTTTTCTGCGTTTTAATTGACCGGGCGAGTGGTTGATAAATGATAATTCTCTTGAAAAGGTCGTCAATGGCCGGGTGTATTGATGCATCGGTAATGGCATATAATTCATTCAGAAAATCCGTTGTTATTGGCAGGATATTACTACTATTATTAACGTATTTCTGATAGATGTTTCGTAAGACTGTATTTATTTTGTCTTCACCTATCAGCTTGGATAACTGATACATAGTCACCATGCCCTTAGAATAAAACAGATGCAGATTGCTATAGTTTGATTGATAGAGCGGCTGTTCGTCGCTGAAAGCCCTGTCGCTCAGATAGATATTTTTATGCATCCGTACATTCTCCAGCACCCGCTTTTGTCCGTACATTTTTTTTACGAGCATTAGCTCGGTATACATGGCAAGAGTTTCGCTCAAAAATCTTCCACCTTCTCTTTCATCCGGCACAAACTGACAGGCACCCCACCATTCGTGGGCTAGTTCATGCCCTGCCAATTCGTTAATAACATCCTGCTGCTGATCTCCCTTGATATTAGCATGAAAAACCATGTTTTCGGTCATGAATATAGTTGCCGGATAGGCAGTGGCCGCAAAACCTTTGCTGAATGCAGATATTTCGGCAAAGCGAATGGTTTTGAAAGGATATTTGCCAAAATTGGTTTCACAATAATCAAGGGTGTTTTTGGCATTGGCTATTAATCCTTCCACATTTTCAGGATGAGCAGGGTCATAATACACCTCAATACCAATACCCCGATGACGGTCTTTTCTGATTAAATAATTGGCAGACGATACCCCAAATCTGAACCTGACGGGTACTTTAGTTGCATAATGAAAATAGTTACGGTTATCAGCCTTCCGTTGCTTCACTAATTCACCCACGCCAATGGCAGTTTGATTCGCAGCCGTAGAGACTTGCATATCTATACTCAACCATTCAGCCTCCGGTGTCCGGTCGGCTTCCAGACTTTTGCGTGGGGTGGCAGCTCCCAGATGACGATTTTTCCGTTCCGCCTCATTATCAATTTCATTGCCCGACTGATAGCCCAATAGTGGAAAATAATTACTGATCCGCATAAAGGCTCCATTTTCTACAATGGCATTGAACGAAGAAATTTTTGTGAATTTATTCCATGTATAACCAAACTCAAAACTAGCCCTGATACTAGCATTAGGTTGCAGAGGTTTTACCAGATTTACCCAATAATGCCCGTACTCCTCATCAATATTGTTTGGTTTCTGACCTTCAACTTTCAGGCTTTTCATGGTCATTTCCGTATTTAAGTAAAACAGAAGTCTGCTGATGGGTTGAGTTGTGGTGTTTTTTAAGGTATAAGTAGCAGTTGCCGCATAAGAATTATTTTCAGGAAACAAATCAATATTGGTTTGTACATCTATAATATTAGGCTTTGGGAGATGCTGAAAAGTACGATACTTTTTTTCATAATTTGCCTGCCATTGCAAATCAGCTTCTTCATCCGCTATTTCTACACGATTACTGATATAAAAACCAGAGGCAATAGCCCCTGTTAGTAGAACAGCCAGACTTAATAAGACTTTCAGATTGAATGATTTTCTCGCTCTTTGCTGGTATTGAACCGACAATATCATGATTATGAGTACTGTACAAAAACCAAAGAGCATTTTCCAGTTAAACGGATAGATATAGGCGCCATAGCCATTCATTGCACTATACTCTCCGCCGAAGGCAGCACCTATCCGAAACAAGGGATGTTTGATATGAAGTGCTGAGCCGATACTGGTAGTGGTTATTAACACAAAAATAGTGGCCGCAACCAGTCCAATATATCTGTTGTTAAAGAATTTTTGAATAGCAATGATAAGGCCTGAACTTAGTAATAATGGCAAACCTAATAAATAACCTATATATGTATACGTCGTCCATTCAATATGCGGATACTGATAAACTATCTGAAATACAATGCCTGTAACAGCTACACCGATTAATAATAATGCAATGATGCCTGCCATGGAAAACCATTTGGCAAAAAACTGTATACTAAGGCTGATAGGTGTAGTGTTCTCCATCAGATGAAAATTGGAAGAGCGGCTACGCCATAGTAATTCGTTAGAATAAAACAAAATAACCAGACTACATAAGATTGGGAAAGTTTCTAAAATAGTATTCACCATCAGGCCAGTGCTTACATAGTTTTCAGGAATACGGATGCCCTGTTCTATTTCGCCATACATTTCCATGGACACAAAAAAAACAATGCCTATCAGAATCAGTAAAAAGGGAATGCTTTTAAGTACATATGTCAGGTCAATTCTTATCAGGCTCCCAAATGATTTTAAGTGATGCCCGATGCTGAACGGATTGGCTTGTATTGCACGATAAGGCGCAACAGAAATTCCTACCTGTGGTTTTTCTTTTAATTTCCTGCTTTTCCCATCCACCGAAAACC
>CALRLS020000178.1:0-9681 GCA_943368815.1 Cyanobium sp. NIES-981 | reverse complement strand
TGTCATATTTTTTGATAGTCTACAATTATACGATCATCTATATACGGTGCCAGGGTGAAGCTAATTTCGTTGTCACCTGTCTCCACATAATCTCCTGTCAGCCCCCTGAATTGTCTTATGCCATTTATGTGTACAATGGTAGTTCCGGTAACAAAAGAGGCACTGGTATTAAAAACTTTGTTAATTCCGTCCTGATTACCAATCAACCCATAATCCGAACTTAAAGAAGGGAAAGATTCGGGCAGACCAATGATAAAATTCCAGTCATTCACAACTATATCCTGATCAGGGAAAGCCACCTGCCTGTCCATAGTCAATCCCTGCACATCAAAATCGGCTTTCTTCCCTGTTGGGTTGGCAATCCCAAAGCCGCCAAGAATTTTCGTCAGACTACCACTATTCCCAATTCCGATGTTTTCTGAGTTATTCCCAATCGGCAGGTCTTTTGTATTATTTACATAACCCGGTATTTCTGCCAATATCTGTGTATCACTTCTCCAATCTGAATTTGCCCTAACGGGGTCGTCCAGTCCTTTGATTTTCATAAAATCACGGATATAATTTGTTTGTACCAGAAACTTCCTCAACAGGTTATTCTGTGGCATATCCCGAATCACGAGCGAGTATTTATATGGCCGCAATATATCTCTTGAGTACCCAATGATTTTGATTCTGGCGTTTATTCCCAAATCACTGTCTTCTATATTCACCGTGTCACCCACCTCAAACACATTCAGGCTTTCTGCTGTGTCTCTGATGAAAAACTCATCTAATTCAAGGCTATATTTAACTGTTGGTACAGAATAATTATCCAGATACTCCAATGTTTTGGCCTCCAGCTCCAGTTCTGCTGCATTGATATATGTTTGAGGCATATTAATATCAACCAACACATAGGTATCTCCAACAGCCATCTGAAAGGCCGATTCAGTAAGCGAAGGCATATCAAACCCCTTAGGGTCTTTGTTTTGCTTAAGAGTGAATGTTTTGTTAGTATGGACATACTTTTCAATCTCAAACTCATAGCCTGCCAGATTCCCGGTCTGAAATACAAGCTTTGGTGCATTGCCGGGTATTATGTAAAGTGTATTTTCTCCATCAAGGGCATTCAGGTCAAAATCCATACTGCTATCAGTAAAGACTAATCTGTTGCCAGTGTTGATAGCTGAAACATTTCCTGTTCGATGAGGATATATTTCATCAAAAATCACACTACCCTCAAATATTCCGTACAATGCCCTTGAAGTCAGTTCCAGTTGTGGAATATCCTCACCTGTGCCTAATCTTAGCCTTGGCGAATAGTTTTTATAGGTGGAAGGCAGGTTTTTACTGCTACCATAGGCCCATAGGGTATTAACAATGTTCTTGCTATCCACATTTTCCCTTACCAGTTGGTACAAGCCCTTCCCCTGTCCGTATTGGAAATTATAATCGAGTTCGGTGCCTATATTTTTAATGTGCAAAAGGTTCTGGCTTGATGTCTCCTGAAAAGTAAACTGGTGCTTGAATTCTTCGCATAAACGTTGCAATACCGCCAGGCAATTCTCATTATTAAAAATAAGATTCTTAGTTTCAGTTTCTGCCGGAAAATCCCCTAATGCCCATTTATCTGCGCCAAAAACTCTATTCAGATTGTTGATGAGCACATTCAGAAACATTTCAAAATTACCAATCAGGCTGAAATCTGATGAATTATTGAAAGAACCAATGTCTGTATTCCGGTAGGCTACCCTCAGCAAATCATATTGCAGACCCTCAAAAATCAAATCGTATTGATATTTACGTTCTGAAATCTTAGTAACCTTTGGCAACTGATTGATTTTATATTTCGACAAGCCGAAAATTTTTATGTAATCACCAATTGCAAAGTTTCTGACTGAGGCCGACTCTACGGTCATGTTTATCACATCCTCACCCAGCAATGCTTTCTTATGCTCTGCCTGAGTAATGGCACTCACCAGACTATTGCTGTTAATGGGTTCAGAGTCCCCGTTTGGCTTATATATCAGTATTTGCTCCATAGTATCGGGCTATTAGCTATAAAACCCTCTATCTCTTCTATCACACCGCAAACCAAAGGATAGTGCGGACCAGGATTGGCATAATTATGTGTTATACTCACTTCATTCAATAATCCCAGGTTCTCAATGCCGTCACCCCAATAAATATCAATAGGATTTGCAGAATTGAATTCTATGGTGACCTGTGTACCTTCCACCATCAAGAGTCTTTTAATGGGCGAAGGTTCGATGAGTTTTAAAGTGAATGTGCCAAACATTTCGCCTGCGTGCCATTGCTTATCAATGTTTACGCCTTCTGCCATATATACCATGTACATTAGAGGCTTAGTGGCTATCCACAATTCCAGGCGCCTGAGCTTCGGCTTTTGAAAGGCCTGCAGAAAAGCACGAACTTTATTGAAGAAATCAAGTTTGCCGGAAGCACGGATAAAGCAATCCAGTTCTATTTCACGATTGTTGTAACGTGGAGCCGCTAAATCAACAACGGTTCCGTGCGAACCGGGCCAATTAACGGTTTGCGGTTCTTTGAGAGATGGTGCATCCTGCATACCACCAGAGGCACTGACGTACACGCCATAAGACAGGAAATTAATCCCGTCGATTTTATAAGTTAGTGTGGATTCAGTGCCGAACGACTCATTTAAAATCTGTTCAGGCATCTTTTCTTTATTTGATACAAAGATAATATTTATACTTATATCATAAGCATAAATATGAAAAATATTTTTTGATTAAAAAATCGTACTTTTGAAGGAAAATTAAAGATTATCACTGATTGTATTCGGACTCTTTTCGCAGAATGCTAATCCATAATGGAATTATTAGTCTGTAGGAACACCGTTTTCAAAACGGCTTTTAATCAAAGTAATTATTCATTTTTCCGTTCAGAGAACAGATGACACAACGACTGAATAAAGATTCAGCCGAACGAGGGAAATTGTTCTTAGAATATTTAACAATTTTTAATTTAAACAACTTAAAATGATAAATTATCAATTAAAAAGAGTCTTCGTTAAAGATTCAGAATTATTTGAAAATTTCTTGATTGTTACACTAGAAACTGATAATGGTTTTTTCGAAATAGACAGTGGTATATCTGAGAAAAAAGAGATTAAATATGATGATTACTGTGTTTATGAGAAGTTTAAAGAATGGTATAATAACAAACAATTACCATTAATAGAAGGAGTTAAAGTTGATTATGAAGGATCAATAATTATTAAGTTGTCCGATGGGAATTTTTTATGCATTTACTTAGATGCAACTAGTATAGTTAATGGAAATAGCATACAAGTAATTAATTTATTTACAGAAGAGATAATTGATAGTTCTTTTCTGGAAAACTATGATGAATCAGAAAATTTGAGATTCGAATAAGGACTATATAACATTTATGTTCTAAAGTAATATTAGAAGAGTTAGAATATTATTTACATCGAGGAAATCTATGATGAAATGTTTTCAACAATGAGACGAAGTTACACAACACTTAGGCTTTATATTAAACATAGAAAATTATACACTATGAAAAAAGACTTTTATAAAGATTTCTTTTTATAAAAGTCTTTTGAAAATATTAAAACCCCTGCCCGCCTGAATATTAATCAGTAATGAAATTATTAATCGAAGTGAACGCCGTTTTAAAAACGACTTTTTGAAAATTTCAATTTCTAATTTTTCATTTTCCGTTCAGAGAACGGTATACACATTGGCTGAATGAAGATTCAGACGACCAGGAGGTGATTATGAGTTATTCATTACTTATGCTAACGATTGCCAGTCTAAGACCTTTACCATAGTCAAAGTCAGCCCTATTTGTTCTGTTGCACCACGCAACGATATTGAATGGCTAAAGGTATATCCTAATCCTGCTAAGGACTTTGTGAAAATAGAAGTAGAACAAATGGGCGAGTCAGAAGCAACGCTGTATTCGGTTGATGGCAGGATACTGAAACAAATGTCATTTTCAAAAGAAACCTTGTTTAAGACCACCGAATTGGGACAAGGAAATTATGTACTCAAAATACGAAACGGATTAAAGGAATCTGCTGTTAAATTGGCTATTGAGTAAGTAGATACAAACTAAAGGTTCATTGTTGAAAGCCCGCTTTCGGCTAAATATTAATACCTAAATGAATTATGGATAATTCAGAAATAATAAAAGCAGAGAAATTCTGGAATTGGATTAATGACTACTTAACTAAAAATGGACCAATAAATTCTACTTTTTTCAAAGAAATAGATGAGCAAATTTCTAAAATCGGTAAGATAGATTGGGAGATTGGTTCTTGGGGAAATGATGGAGAATATCTTGCGATATCGCCGAATTTAAACCTGAATTTACATGAATTCACAAAAGAGTTTATAAAATATGCGCCTGTAATTCCAAACTGGTCTTTTCTTGACTGTAAACCGGCTAAAGAGAACTACCAGGAATTAAAGTATTCAGACTTCAATCAAAATATTGTAACATTGAATTTGAAAAGCTGGAATTTCCTTTTGTTTGAAGATAATGACAAGTTCTATTTAGAAGTTTTTTTTGATGATGAAATTCATAAAAATGATATATGCAATGTAATTGAAATCGCAATAACAAATTTAATCGGCGAATATAGTTTTATGCATAAAGTTTCGGAATTTTCGTATTTTAAAAGAAAGGAATTACCTCAAGATTATGAAAACAAAATCATGAATATTGATCAATTAAAACAGTTTTTTGTTAATCTCCGGTTTTAATCCGTATCTGTGATGCCATTTGTAAGGCTCAACTAAAACCAGTCTCTATCAAAACATAAACCATAAAAAAGGGTTTAAAAAAAAGTAATAATCTAGCTATTAATAATCTTTACAGTCTTAATCTCTTTAGCTATACTCGCATATCTGAATCCCTCTGTAGGAGATGAAGATTTTGATTTAATGTATAGAATTGGCACAGGTGAAAAAACATATAAGGACGGGCGAAATGATGATATTGACATTGCTGAATTTTCATTCAATGAGCAGTCTTATTTAAATTCGGCAAACCACATCAGATTAATTATTCATTCTCTTGATACGCTGAATGGAAATGAAGAAAGAGTAGTTTTTGAATTGGAAGATATTCAAAAAAAGGAAAGTTTAGATACTTATATAGATTATATGAATAGAAAAAACAAGCTTTTCTCTAATTCTGAAATTCAATTCATGAATGACAGTATTTATCTCTGGAGAGGCTTATATTCAGATGAAAAAACTTTGATTTTTAAAGGATAAGAGTGCCGGACTCTAAATAGGTGGAGGGATATAGCGCCAGTAGCCTACCTTAGTCCAAATTTATGGTGCCTGACTAACGGGGAATCATACTCTCCCTTCTTCTTTTCATTTCTTGCAAATTAAAAAATGCAGCAGTATTTTCCCGGGGATTTTTTTTCTCCGCCAATGCTATTATCTTATTCAACATTATTATTTCTGAATCATGTTTTTCAGACGAATCGTATTTTACTACTTCTGTTTTTTTCATTTGTTTGCTAAAAATTATAAGCACTTCGTAAATATAATATTTTTTAAATATCAAAAATCAAACCATTGTTTATAATTATTTTTAATCTCAAAAATCCTTTTTTTTGTAATTCTCTACTATTAGAAAACGTATATTTCCAATATCTTAACCATTCATTATATATTTCAGTATCTTCGTCTAGGAACACAAAATAAGAATCTATGTAAACGAATTTTTGATTGAATTCGTATAACATTTTTGTTAAATCTGTAGTTTCTTTTTCTACAAATATCACAAAATCAATATCCTTTGGCTCTCTTTCATCAGTAGTAAAACTTCCGTTTACCCATATTTCAATCTTTTCTTGTTTTATGATTGAGGTTATTCCTTTTAAATATTCAGTAAACTCTTCAAAAATTAAAGGTCGCTTATAATATTCAAAATTTTCTACAAAAGTATTTTCAAAGTCTTTAAATGAAATAGAATAACTTACTGCTAAATGTCCTCTTTTATTAAACTTAAATGTGTCTTTTTGAAATTCATAAAATCGATTACGTAAAGCCATATTTTATTTTTTTACCAAAGGTTTATGACATTGTTATTTAAGTCAGCATCTTTAGTGCTGGACTAAAAGAGAAAAGAATTTGTAAAGCCAAACCTTATATCTACCCAATCAATGATTACAAAGGCTGAAAAAACACAAGCCATCATTATGTATCTGATACTTGAAGTCCACAGTTTTTCGTTAAATATAAGAAATTTGCGCTTATCGTCAAAAAACGCATCGTAAATTCTCAACTTAAAAAATCCAACATCACAAATGTTGACTATTGATGGCGAAACTTCTATCGAAAAGCATGAACACAAAACCCATAACCATCTAACTATAAACTATTTGCAAATAATATCCACGCCTTTGGAGAGGTATTCATAATTCTTTAACTTTGGTAATACTTTGAGGAAGAAACAACCTTCTAAAAACGGTTGACGCACAGAATAGTTTTAATTGTTAATAATAGAATAATGATTGAATTTAAAAAAAAGTTTAATAAAATACTTCCTTATAACAGGCAGCATTATATCGAATATTTAGACAATGATTTTGATTCGCCTGTCAAATGGAATGGTGTTTCGTTTCAATTAAATAGAGAAAGCGAGGAAATTGATTTAATAGAATTTGTTAAGAATTATGAAAGTTTATTTAACAAAGTAGTATCAAAATTCGGTAATGATTCTATCTGGATTGTCAACCATGATGACAAAGACATGGAATGGTTTCCTAATGATTATGATAACTTAATTTCTTTACGAACACTATTCAAGCAAAGAAATGTTCCAAATACTTATAGAGGTGCTTTAATTTTTAAAAAGGATAATTTATTAAAATTTTCCAGGGATTTAATATCATATCCATATGCACTATTTTTTAAGGATAATATGCTGTATAAAAATTTAGATATTTCACATAGTGAACTACCATTTATTATAAAAATATCCGGACATCTGACAATTGATTTTTTGAGTACTGATAAAATTCTTTTAAGAAACATTGTTAGTGAAAACGGCACACAAGCTTTTATAATAAAAGAATATAGAGGAACTAATATCAATTTCGAATGAATTTCAATCTTAAATTCCTTTGGGGATTTAACAGAGAATCACAGATGCTGATAACGGTCAGTATATCTATGGCAAAAAATATATCTTTTACTACCTGCCGTTTTAAATGCGTTAGGCTGAAGTAAATCAATTTTTATCCTTAAAACTCGTAATAGCCTTCCCTCCTGCCCTAAGTATGACCGTGGGTTCATAACGATGCACGCCTGCTAAAGAGCCAAACCAGATACTCCCATCGTTAGCTTCCAGAATCCCGAAGAGCATACCTTTATAATCTTCATAGTCTTCCATTATATCGGTTACGGTTGGCTTTTGATTATTCAAGGCATTTGCATCATAGCGTAAAAGTGCCCACCTGTCGGTTCCGCTATAATCAGGTTTTGAACTGGCCCAGATATTGCCCTTTTTATCTTCGTATACATATCCGGTAAAATTCTTTGTAAAGTTAGTAAATGTAGAAGTCGATGGATTATAGCGCCAGAGTCCATCGCCACCAGCGAGCCAGATATTGCCTTTTTTGTCTTCAATTATCGTACGAACATTCGTAAACGCTTCGCCATCATGCGTAAGAACGGTAAACTTTTTACGGTCATAAGTGAAGGCATTGCCCCTTGTACCAAACCAGAATTTCCCGGTTTTGTCTTCAACAATAGAGTTCACATCATTATCGTCAGGATTAATATCCGGCAACCCTTCGTTTAAGACATAAGTCTGGAAGGATTTTCCATTCCAACGGCTTGCTCCGCTTTCAGTACCAAACCAGATATTGCCGCGTTTATCTTCATAAATATGAGGAACCCGGTCATTTGCAAGTCCATCCTTCGTTGTAAAATGCTGAAAAGTTTTTCCACCTGCCCCGAGCGCAGCCGATTCGGACCGCCGAGCGGGGTCGTAGTAGTACACACCTGCCCCAATAGACGAAAACCAGAAATTCCCCCTCTTATCTTCCAGAACATCAAAAAAACGGGCTGAACTAATCCCACTCATAACATTGGTAAATGATTTACCACCTGTACTGAGCGCCGCCGAAGTGTTATATTGATAAACACCGCTAAATGCAGCAATCCAGATATTGCCCTTTTTATCCTGCTTGATATTACGGGCGATACCCAAAGGTCCGTGTGCATTCACTACCTCGTTTGTTTCGGTCGGGTAATAAGATTTGGGTTGGTCAGTTTTGTTTTGTCCTTCACATATAGTGCAGGAAACAAGCATCAATAAAATATAGAGGTGTAGGTGTTTTGCCATTTTTTGTTTGGTATCAGGTATTTCAACAAATATAAATGTCTTTGTATCAGGCTTTTGTTAATGGCTTGTTAAAGATTGTAAACGAAACGTTAATTTGTTCGCGATAAGCTGGTTCGACTGGGCGTCCCCGACTGGGCGTCCCCGACTGGGCGTCCCCGACTGCGTATAGAAACGCTTTGGTAATGGTATCTGCTATTATGGTTCATCCTAAAAACAGGTATAAATACTCTTTAAAATTCCATTTTAATTTTTGAACTTCGTAGAATGATACCGCACAATAAAAATATCAAAAAATTCCGAATTAGTAAAGTTTTATTACATAGATTTACCCATCATTAATCGTCGCTTACACTTTCATCAAGCACCAAATACAAAATCCCGGAAGTAATAATCGAACTTTTTAGAAACGCATAGGCAGGCCTTTACGCGGAATGCGGGCTTATGTGTATGACTGACAGCGCAAGTATATCCTTACGATTATTTAACCAAAACTAAACACAAACATATGTCGACAATCACAAGAAAAAATGCCTGGAATAATGGCGGCACCTTCGACAATCCTGACCTTCTATGGTATGCTAAAGCCGTAGGGGTCATGCAAACCCGTTCGTTAAGCGACCCTACCAGCTGGTGGTTTTATGCGGCCATTCACGGGCAGAGCATAGCTGACAGCTCTGGTTGGGGGAAAATCCCGATACCCCCAAAAGTGCCCGTAACACCACTGCCATCCCAGAGCCTGATAGATCAGTATTGGGACCAGTGCCAGCATGGTGGTTGGTTTTTTCCACCATGGCATCGCGGATACGTGTACGCAATTGAGGATATACTTCGGGGAATCATACAAAACCTTGGAGGACCCGACGATTGGGCTATGCCATACTGGAATTATTTTGGCGGTGGAGACCAGTTCAAGATGCCCCCTGCCTTTGTGCAACTATCCTTACCCGATGGCAGCACGAATCCGCTTTTAGTCAATGCCCGATATGGCCCGAATAATGACAGGAATATTTTTATTCCCTTTTCCAGAGGCATTAATCAGGACTGTCAGCAGGATACTATTTACACAGGTGTTCGGCCTCGTTATTATGGGGGTTATAAAACTGGTTTTGCTCATTTCTCGGGTGGTACCGGTGCCCTTGAAGGAAATCCGCATAACCCTGTTCACACCGCCATTGGAGGACAAAATCCTGTTTCCGGCCAGGGTGGTCTGATGTCTGATCCGGATACAGCCGGACTAGACCCTATCTTTTACCTGCATCATTGTAATATTGACCGGATGTGGGCAGCCTGGAATGCCGCAGGAAATAGCAACCCGAC
>CALRLS020000177.1:0-9739 GCA_943368815.1 Cyanobium sp. NIES-981 | reverse complement strand
CTCAATGGAGTGCAGGTAGCTTCACAGGATACCCTTTTCGGGGCATTCAGACAGTTTGAGCTTGATATTACTAAAGCAGCCAAAAGTGGTGAAAACGTGCTTCTGGTAGAGGTATTCCCGCCTCAGATACGAAACTTCTATATGGGTTTTGTGGACTGGGCACCTGCGCCACCTGATAAATATATGGGTATATACAGGGACATCAGACTGAAACGCTCAGGCAAAGTATCGATGAATGCTACTTTTGTTGCCCCAGACCTTGACCCGAAAGATTTGAAGAAAGCCTCTCTGACTGTAAGCACAGAGTTGACTAATCATAGTGATGTTTCAAAGACGGTTGAATTAACCGGAAATATCGAAAGCCTTCAATTTAAGAAAAGCTTTACGCTTGCTCCACACGAACGCAAGGAAGTAAAATTTACTCCTGCTGATACCAAAGAGTTATTGATACAGAATCCTCGCCTATGGTGGCCAAATGGCTTGGGCAAGCCTGAACTATATACCCTGAATCTGGAGGTGCGGGAAAACGAAAACCTTTTAGACAAACAAAGTACAAAATTTGGTATCCGCAAAATAGAAACCTATCTGAACGATAAAAACGTAAGAGGCTACAAAGTAAACGGTCGTGAGGTTTTGATAAAAAGTGCAGGCTGGGTCGACGATTTGTTTTTGCGTTATATGCCCGAAAAAGATGCGGCGCAGATTCGCTATGTGAAAGAAATGAATCTTAACTCACTGAGATTTGAGGGAGTATGGGGCAACAACCATCATATCTATGATTTATGTGATGAAAACGGTATTCTGCTCATGGTTGGCTGGAGTTGCCAATGGGAATGGCCTGATTATCTGGGCATGGAACTGAAAATAAAACCCGGCGACGAAAACCTGCCTATCAATGAGGGGGTAGATTTATATGCCGTAAAACTGACGCCTGACGAAGAAACCTTACTATCGAATTATTTAAGAGACCAGGTGAAATGGCTACGCAACCACCCAAGCATCTTTACATGGGCGGGTGGGAGCGATGCCATGCCTAAACCGGCTCTTGAAAAACGGTATCAGGCTACTTTGAAACAATATGACCCTACTCGTCCTTTCCTTGTATCTTCCGGCGATTTTACCAGTGAGTTGACGGGCAAATCGGGCATGAAGATGAACGGGCCTTATGAATACGTGCCGCCTGTCTATTGGTATGAAGATAAGAAACTCGGCGGAGCCTTTGGCTTTAACAGCGAAACAGGACCGGGGCCACAGATACCGCCTATTGGAAGCATCAAAAAAATGATTCCGGAGGCTGATTTATGGCCACCTGATAACAAGATGTGGAATTACCATTCGGGCCGCAAGGATTTTAATACGATGGGGGTTTATCTGAATGCGATGAGCAAGAGGTATGGCACATCGAAAAACCTGGAAGAACTGGCTTTGAAGTCACAATTGATGAACTATGAGGCTATCAGACCCATGTTCGAAGCATTTGTCATTAACCGGCCTGTGGCAACAGGTGTAGTGCAATGGATGCTTAATTCACCCTGGCCGGAGTTTTACTGGCAATTATATGATTATTACCTGATGCCTACGGGTGCTTATTATGGCACTAAAAAGGCAGCTCAGCCTGTAAATATCGTTTATAATTATTATGAAAACACCATTCATCTAAGCAATGATACCCGCCGGGCATTGCCGGGAATAAAAGCAGAAATAAGACTATTTGATAAAAACTCAAAACAGGTATTTGAAAAGACAGAGACCCTGAATTTAGGTGAGAACACTGTAAAGAAATGGCTGAATCTACCTGCTTTGCAAGGTAAGAATGAAGTGTATTTCTTAGACCTTAAATTGAAAAATGAGAAGGGTGAAGTACTTGCAGATAATTTCTATTGGCTGGCTACACAAAAAGACCAGCTGGACTGGTCGAAATACTTCTGGTTCTATACTCCACAGAAGCAATACGCCGACTTCAACGGTCTGAATACCCTGCCAAAAGCTGAAATAAAAGCAGAAAAAAGCATAAAAGAGATGGGTAAGGATGAATTTGAACTCACATTGAAACTTACGAATACATCAGACAAGCTGGCCTTTTTTGTAGAAGCCGAACTGGCTGATGGTGCAAATGGGGATGCCATAACTCCGGTGTTCTGGTCTGATAATTACGTGTCGATTCCACCTAAAGAAACCAGGACCATTACTGTAAAGTATTTCAAAAAAGACCTGAAAGGAGATACTCCTGCTATCAGGATACAAGGGTATAATCTATTAAAACCCATGACCCTATAAAACAATGCTAAGAAAATCTATTCAACTCACTATCCTTTTATTGCTGGGCTTTGTTTCGGCAATAGCACAACCCATTACTATTAAGAGCGCCGGTATCATTGCATCTAATACTATCCCATCGCCTGTAAAGGAGACAACCGTAAAGATGCTGACAGAGGAAATACAGAAACGAACAACTATTGTATTGAAGTCAACCACTGGCCAGATGAAGAGCAATGAATACACCATTGCACTGGTTTTATCAAGTGATAAAGATTTGGCAGGCAAGGTGATTCCGGTAAGTACAGATAAAAATTCACCGGAATTTAAAGCAGAAGGGTATCGGATTGTATCAGAACTGACAGATAAAGGCGGCATATTATGGGTGATTGGGGCCGATGCCAGAGGTGTTTTATTTGGCGCAGGCTGGATATTGCGCAAGGCTGTCTTAACACTAAAAAGTATTCAGTTAGAGCAAAAAATAAATGTAGCCACCTCACCGGAATATCCTATCAGAGGGCACCAGTTGGGGTATCGCCATACTGCCAATTCTTATGATGCCTGGACGGTTGCACAATTCGACCAGTATATAAGAGAACTGGCAATTTTTGGCTCTAATGCGGTAGAGGGAATACCTTTTCATGAAGACGAGAATCCTAGTCCGCATTTTAAGATTCCGGCGAGAGAAATGAACGTAAAACTGAGCGAAATTTGCCAGGCGTATGACCAGGATTATTGGGTATGGACGCCCGTTACGTTTGAGCTGACCGATACAAAGAAACGTACCGCAGAACTGAATCTGCATGAAGATTTCTATAAAAAATGCCCAAGGGTTGACCATATTTTTGTGCCGGGCGGCGACCCGGGCGATAATCACCCAAGAGAAGTATTACCATTTCTGAAAGAATTACACGACCGTTTGATAAAATATCACCCCAATGGTAAAATCTGGATTTCGTTGCAGGGTTTTAGTGTGGAACAGGCTGATTATTTTTATCAATACCTCAAAGAAAATAAACCGACCTGGTTGCAAGGCGTAGTCTCTGGTCCGGGTAGCCCTCCGATGGCTGAAACGCGTTATAGATTACCTAAGAATTACCAACATAGAGAATATCCTGACCTTACACATAATGTCCGCTGTGAGTTTCCGGTGCGCCAATGGGATCAGGCTTATGCCCTGACTTTGGGTAGAGAGGCTTGCAACCCGCGTCCTTATGAGTTTGCGGCTATTCACCAGACCTATGCGCCATTTACTGATGGTTTTGTGTCTTATTCAGATGGTTGCCATGACGATATTAATAAAATGATTTGGAGCATGAGGGCATGGAATACCCAAACTGATGCAAGAGAGATATTGGTTGATTATAGTAATTTTTTCTTCGGCAAAGACCTGGCTGATAATATGGCCGATGGCATTGCCGCCCTTGAAAACAACTGGAAAGGCCCTCTGGCGCAAAACGGAGGTGTAGAAGCCACATTTGCATTCTGGAAAGGCATGGAAGCAAAAGCAACGCCACAATTAAATGATAACTGGCGCTGGCAGATTTTGCTTTTAAGAGCCTATTATGATACCTATACCAGAAGGAGATTGATTTTTGAACAGGACCTTGAAAAGCAGGCCAACACCATTTTAGCTAATGCACCTCAAACAGGCGCAGACAAGGCAATGACATCAGCCTGGGAGGTATTGGAGAAAGCCGAAAAAATGCCTGTTGCCTATGATTTACGAAAGAAAATAGAGCAATTGTGCCAGACACTCTACACTTCTATAGGTCTGCAAACCAGTGTGCCTAAGCATAAAGCCAAAGGTTATGAAAGAGGCTGTTTGCTTGATTTTGTAGATTATCCGCTCAATAACCGCTGGTGGCTGGAGGATGAGTTTAAGAAATTGAAGCCCATAGTGGCCGATAGTAATGCCAAAGTAATGGCGAGATTAAATATAATCAGTGCCTGGGAAAACCCCGGTGCAGGTAGTTTTTATGACGATGTATCAAGTGTCAGCAAAGGCCCGAGAGTGAAAACTATCGTTGATGATGCTACAGATATTGCCTGGTGGGATAATGGTTTCAGCCGGACGAGATTGTCGACACAGACTTTCCAGAATAATCCCGAACTGGTTTATGAGAATCTGCAGGCCGATGCACGGTATATTATCAGAGTAGCAGGTATGGGTGAAGCTTTGCTTCGTGTAGATGGCAAGCGATTAAGCCCGATTGTATATAATCGTGAAAATGAAACTTTCAAAGAGTGGATAGTGCCTCTGAACCTGAGTATGGACGGACAGATAAAAGTGACTTTTGATGAGCCGGAAGAATCACATCTGAACTGGCGCAAGCACTCGAAGGTTTCGGATGTATGGCTCTTGAAACAATAAAGCCATGAAAGAACTGTTTCCGCTTTCGGGTATTGTAACCGTACTGAACACGCCTTTTGATACAGAAGGCAAGGTAGATTTGCCTTCACTAAGAAGGAATGTTCAGTACGCATTAAAGGCAGGTGTAGCAGGTTTCCTGGTGCCTGCTTTAGCATCCGAAGTAGCCACACTCAGCATTGCTGAGCGCTTGCAAATGGTAGAGACAGTAAGGCAGGAAGTGGACGGAAAAGTACCAGTATTTGCCGGAGCAGGAGAATCCGATGTAGAGAAAAGGAAACAAATTGTAAAGGAATATCTGGCAATGGGATGCCGGAATATTTTGTTCCAGATACCTTTTGAGGCAGAAGAAAAATTCAAAAGTCAGTTTTATCAACTGGCTGATATGGGAGCAGAAACCATTATGCTGCAAGACTGGAGCGCGAACGGATATGGCTTGCCTGATGATTTGATTCTGGAATTATTTGATAAAGTAGAAGCCTTTCGTTGCCTGAAAGTAGAGACTGTCCCGGCAGGAGTAAAATACAGTCAATTATTAGCGCTGACAGACGGACGATTGCATTTAAGCGGCGGTTGGGCCGTAACCCAGATGATAGAAGGATTAAAAAGAGGGGTACATGCATTTATGCCAACAGGTATGCATAAAACCTATTGTGCTATCTACAGGTATTTCAAAGCAGGTGATTTAGCACAGGCCGAAGAGCTATTCCGGCAGCTATTGCCTGTATTGGCTTTTTCTAATCAGCATCTGGATATTTCTATTCACTTTTTCAAACGCTTATTGCATCGGCAAGGAATTTATGAAACACCTAATGTGAGAGCATCGTTATTACCATTCGATGCCATTCATGAAGAAATTGCTGATAAACTGATTGAGCGTGTGATTGAGTTAGAAGGGGAGATTAGTTTATAATATCTTTACTTTCCGGCCAGATACTTATTCCTATACTCAATGGGTGTACAACCTTTTATCTGTCTGAATTGACGCGCAATATTCTTGCTGTCGGTTAAGCCCATATCCAAGGCAATTTCAAATACTGTCATATCTGTTTCACGTAGCTTTTGAGTCAGTTTTTCAATGCGTAGGTTGAAAATGTATTTGTAGATAGGTAAGCCTGTAATGTACTGGAAACGTTTTTCTAAGGCCCGTCTTGATAAGGGTACCTGTTTCACCACATCATCTACTTGTAGGTTTTTGTCGATGTTCTGGTGGATATATTTCAACGACGCTGCAATATAATCATCGTTGGTGGCATAAATATCTGTCGAATGCCGGGTAACCACCTGTGTAGGTTTTACGATAATATCATAGTAATTGGCAGTGCCGTGCTTAATCATGTGTTCGAGCAGTTTGGCGGCATCGTAGCCCCCTTTTTCAGCATCCTGCCCGATACTTGACAGGGGAGGGTCAGAGAACTCACAAATCATTTCATCGTTATCTACACCCAATACAGCTACTTCTTCCGGAATGCGGATTTGAGAATGTCGGCAGGCTTCTGTAATATGTTGTCCCTGGTTATCGTCGCAGGCCATCAGAGCGATGGGCTTGGGGAGAGATTTAAGCCACTGGCTAAGCGAACTGGGTTTGTAATACCATATCTCTGTTGAACGAGCCATGGCATGCTCGAAATAATTTACTTTATAGCCTGCTTTACTGATGCGTTCTTCAAAACCCTCCGCACGCTCTCTCGACCATACGATGTCTTTGAAGCCATAAAAAGCAAAGTTCTTGAAGCCTTTTCTCAGGAAATATTCTGCTCCCATTTCTCCGGCTTCCTTATGTGCGCCTGTAATATTCGGAATATCGCGGAAACGCTCTTTAAAATCCTGTGCAATGACCGGAATACCTGCTTCTACAAATTTCTCAACGGCAGGGTCATTATATAACTGTCCGATGATGCCATCAGCACCCCATTCCAATGCCCATTCGAGTATCCCCTCCATTCCAATCGTTTCACGCTGAAATAGAGGCATCCGGCAGAAAATCCAGGGGCCGTGTTCTTTAGAGTATTTGGCAATACCTTTCAAAAGAGCCTTGCTATACTCCTCAGCAAAGTCAATCAAAAGAATAATTTTATACATATAATCAAATCATTTTGCCACGGTTTACACAAGGTACGCTATGTTTCACAATTCTACAATGATTGCAAATACTTTGAAGAAATATTGTTTATATAAAGTGAACCGGAGGTTCGCTCGGAGTGGCCTGGCACCCACAATTACTTTTACATTTTTCGGTTTTATATTTTGCATTTTTCAGTTTCGCACATCCCCATGCCCTCGGCACCATACCCCCTGCACAACACTATTTCAACAAATCCCTCCAGCTATTTACAGTAGCATTGTTTACCAATGGTTTTGCCCAGATGCCAATGCTTAGTATATAACCCAGGGTAAGCAACAAAAACAGCATCGCATAGCGTAATTCAAATAATTCACCTAATCCGCCTATAATAAAAGGAACCAGCGCACCGCCTGCAATACCTGTACATAAAATGCCCGAAAGCGTGCCATGGTGGTATGGTACAGAATTAAGCGCCAGAGAAACCACAATTGACCACATAACCGAAGCAAAGAATCCGGCGGCAGGGAATGCATAGAGCGCCACATCCAGAGAGCCGAATAAGCCAGCCAATAGCGAAACTATAGCCCCCAGAGAAAACATAATCAACACCTTACGGCTATCGAAGAACTTCAATAATACCAGACCTAAAAAACAGCCTATTGTGAGCAGGCCCCAGAAATAGGATACGATTGATGCACCCAAGCCCTCAGGGTCTACTTTATGATAAATAAATAAGAACTTTGATATCCAATAAGAAATGCCCTGTTCGGTACCTACATAACAGAAAATACCGAGAAAAAACAACCAGACAGATTTATTGGCTAATAATTCCTTAAATGCCTTACCCGTTTCTATTTTTTCATCTTCTTTCAGAACTACCTCCGGAAAGCGGACAAACCATATAATGATTATCATTATGAGAGAAATCAATGCGAATGTCCAGTATACCGAAACCCATTTTAAGTCGGGACTTACTAAACTGTTCATTATTGAAATAATGAAATTCGGCTCCGGGTTACTATGTACATTATGCGCATAATAACTATACAGCATAGGGCTTAGAAAGGAGGCTCCACCAAAAAACAATTGCCCCATTACCGAATTGAAAGCGAAGTTTTCTTCCCTTCCTGCCACTCTCAACAGAGGGTTAATAACTACCTGCAACATAGCCATACCTAAACCAATGATAAAGAGAGAAACCAAGGCAACCGTAAAAGTAGGCTTGACGGCAAATAGTAAAGCGCCAATAAAAGCCAACATAAAAGCCCACATTAATACGCGTTTTTCACGATATTTCTCAACCAGGATCCCCGAAGGAATAGAGGCAACAGCATAAGACACAAAAAAAGCAAAAGGAAGAAAACCAGCCCAACCAAGACTCAAATCAAAGCTCTTTGATATATCCGGATTGATAGAACCCAGGATATTACTCAGAAAAGAAATAACAAAGAAGATGAACAGAATAAGAATAACAATAAATGTATTACTTTTCATAGAGAGCCGGGGTTTGGTCTGTTGAGTTTTTTAAAGGTAAGGCATTTGCAGATAAAATCAAAAATCTATCTGGTGCGTATGGTGATTGATAAAGCCTTTTAGTCTTTCAATGCGTACTTTTTCAATTCCTGCGGAATCAAAGCCGCTGCGCCTAAAAGAGAAATATTTTCATCTTTTGACTGGAATATTTTAAGCCTTTTCAATGATTGAGGGAACGAGAAATCGCTTAATTCCTGATACATACCTGCCTCGAAGAAAGGATAGGCTTTAGACAGAGAGCCGCCCAATACAATTGCCTCAGGGTCATATACATACATGATGGCTTTCAGTGCAGCACCCAGATGAATACCGAATTTCTCCCATAATGCAATGGCATGCTTGTCTCCGGCAATGGCTGAATGATTAGCTTCAAGAGCCGTAATGCCGTGAATAGCTTCAAAGAAATTATTACTGGCATAATATTCAAAATTCTTGTCGAGATAGGGTAGCAGACCTATTTCGCCTGCACCGCAATTATTACCAGTATAAAGCTCATCATCAATGATGATACCTGAACCTAAGCCCGTACCTGTGGTAAGGCCCACCACTGAATGAAAGCCCTTGGCCACCCCAAAGCGTGCCTCACCCAATGCAAAACAATTCACATCGTTATTGACAAATACAGGAACGCTGAATTCTTCCTGAAGAATGTTTTTCAGCTCCACTTTTTGCCACGACGGAATGTTCGCCACATCATAAACTATACCCTTTTCAGTATCAACTACTGAAGGTACTCCAATACCGATACTGCTTGCTGAATAGGCCATTAAAGGCCTGATTAAATCGATTAACTGTTGTAGTGTAGATGATAGAGAATCTTTTTGTTTCAGCAAAATAGTTTCCTGCTTAATAACGGTGCCATTTAGTTCGACACCAGCTTTAATCTTAGTTCCTCCCAAGTCAACCCCTATATTCATATGTATTTAGTTTTTTTTGCCCGTTAGTGTATTGGCTTTATGTTTATAAAGACTTCATCCAACAGTTTATAGTTTTTGTATGGCGTAATTGATTAATTTCAATTCAAATGGTATCAAGGTACAGACGGCAATAGAACCTGTCTGACTTTCATTGAATTGCATTTTTCTACTCACATGTACAATACTGCTCATACCCAAAAAGATACCATTGACTAAGAAGGGAAATTTAAATTTTATTAGCGGATTTTAAAGATTTGTTGCGGAGATGAGATGCAAAGCCGCTAGCGGACTATCATATTGTACACAAATTCAAAGATAGATAAATATAACAAAAACTTGCTATTAATTTAAAAAATGCCATTTTAAGTAGAATTTATTAGCTTATGTGCAGTCAGTAGATGTGCTATTCTCAGCGCCTTGCGACTAACCGATATATTCATGCAATTGATTAAAAGCCAGAATAATATTTAAGGTGAGTTTGGTATATTAAATCCCGTAGGGTAGGGTGTCCAATCCGTTAAAAAGTTCTTTCATATTTTCAAGACATTTCGTCTTCTAATGACTTGATTATCAGCAAGTACATCCTTACCCCATTGA
>CALRLS020000176.1:0-9785 GCA_943368815.1 Cyanobium sp. NIES-981 | reverse complement strand
GAGAAGATAAAGGACAAGGAAAAGAAATAATATTCATATACCTTATTAATTACTCATTGCCTATATATTTGTCATAGCGCAATTATATTGTTCATACCATCTATCCAAAACCATGATTTCCTTCACACGTGCATTGGCACTTCTGCTATTTTTTTGTTCAATCGGCTTGAATGCTTTTGCGCAAAACAAAAATCCAAAATTCAAAGTTATTGCCTTTTATACAGCCAAAAACGACCGGGCGCATATCAGCTATGTGCATGAGGCAAACAAGGGTTTTCTGAAAATGGCGCAGGAAAATAATTTCAGCTATGACTCTACCAACAACTGGAGCAATCTGAATACAGATTTTCTGAAACAATATCAGGTAGTGCTTTTTCTGGATACCCGTCCGGAAGACCCCGCGCAAAGAGCGGCGTTCAGGCAATATATGGAAAACGGTGGAGGCTGGATGGGCTTTCATTTTGCGGCTTTTGCCCTTAACAAATCAGCCTTTAATCAGGATTGGGACTGGTATCATAACGAGTTTCTGGGCTCGGGCGAATACGGCAGCAATACATGGCGACCGACTTCAGCAGTTTTAAGAGTAGAAGCCCGAAAACACCCCGCCATGAAGCACCTACCCGAAACTTTCAAATCGTCACCGAACGAATGGTACAGATGGCAAAACGATTTAAAAGCAAACCCGGATATACAAATTCTGATGTCTATAGATTCTACAAGTTTTCCTTTAGGTACTGGGCCAAAACAACATGAAATCTGGCATAGTGGTTATTATCCTGTGGTCTGGACTAACAAGAAATACAAGATGATATATGCCAACATGGGGCATAATGATATTGACTACGAAGGCAAAACCAACAAGGAATTATCTTTTACATTCAATAACAAAACCCAGAATAAATTCCTGCTGAATGCATTGTTGTGGCTGGGGAATGGAAAAAAGGTGAAGTGATTATTGTCTCGAACTGTGATTTACCTGATTTGATGATTTCACTGATTTAATCTCTAAAAGACAATGTTCCAATGTTAAATTTTATCAATCATTGAAAATCAATTTATCATTCTATAAATTTATAAGCTCATTCTTGAAATCATTTAAATCATAAAATCAGGTAAATCATAGTTCTAGACGATAATCACTCAATCACAAATCACTCATTCACTAAATTCCTAAACATGCAACAACAAATAGCCCACATCTCTCTCGTAGTAAACGACTACGACGAAGCCATACAATTCTATACTGAAAAACTTAATTTCAAACTGATTGAAGACACCCCTCTGAGTGATACCAAACGCTGGGTAATCGTTAGTCCTCCCGGTAGTACTGGTGGTTGTAATTTACTATTGGCGCAGGCATCTACCGAAGAACAGAAAAGCAGAGTAGGCAATCAGACTGGTGGACGCGTATTTTTATTTCTCTTCACCGACGATTTCTGGCGGGATTATAAGAACATGGTAGCCAATGAAATCATATTTGTCAGAGAGCCTTCAGAAGAAGTTTACGGTACAGTGGCTGTATTTGAAGATTTATACGGTAATCTGTGGGATTTTATAGAATCTAAAAAAAGTACATAATTCCCATCCTCACTCTTTCGGCTCGTGCCTTCTCTCTTATTTTAATCCAATAATCCGCATTGCATGCTGTATAGTATCCAATACTATTGCGCTTGAAAACCTTTTATTCCTATTAAGAGGATTTCAAAAAACGCATCTAAAACACTGAATATCAGGTGCTGAAAAAAATCAGATTAAAAAATAAAACCTGACGATTGATTAGTATATTTGATTAAAAATAGATTGAATCATGGCAAGAAAATTATTGATTCTGCTCTTAGTATTGAGTTCGTGGCAAAGTTTTGCCAACTCAATTCTGGTACCAATGGACGACAGCCAGTCTAATCACCTGAAAGCCTATGGTATTGCCTATAATACGCTTCAATCAAATATAGAACTCGACTGGCTGCTCAATTATCGCGGCGGTAGTTTTTTGTTCGACTACACGCCAAGCCTGGAGAAAGAATGCCTCGTGAGGGGAGTATCTTTTGAGGTAGTTTCTACAGCCAATGTACAAGCAATACTGAAAGAGATTTCTGACCCTGACATTAATATGGAAGTAGTGCGCTTGTATAAAGCCGCCAAAATAGCAGTCTACTCACCTATCAAAGTCAGCCTCTCTACTTTTGAAGATACTGATGCCGTCTTAAACGTATTGAAATACGCCGAGATTCCCTATGAGGTCATTTATGATGAAGAAATCATCAGAGGCGATTTAGCCAAATACGACTGGCTTCACCTGCACCATGAAGATTTCACAGGGCAATATGGCCGTAACATGCGCCGTATGTCGTCAATGGATATGAAAGCACAGGAAGACATTGCCAGGCGGCTGAAATACCCAAAGATTTCGGCATTGAAACTCGATGTGGCCAAAATGATTAAGTTGTTCTGCATGGGAGGTGGATATTTATTTGCCATGTGCTCAGGCGCTGAAACACTGGACATCGCCTTATCGGCTGAAGGTATAGATATTGTAAGCAGCCGTTTTGATGGCGATGATATTGATGCACACGCACAATCAAAACTCGATTTCAGTAAAACCCTGGCTTTTGAAAATTTCAATTTGTATATAAACGATGGTGAGGGTTATGGCTCTATGTCTTTTTCAGACGTTAATGTGTGGGGTGGCCGGTATGACGACGAGATAACTTCTTATTTCAGTTTATTTGATTTCTCGGCCAAATGGGATGTAATTCCGGCTATGTTAGGCCAAAACCATGAGCATCTTATCAGAGAATTTATGGGACAAACCTCTGCCTTTAATAAAAAGACGGTTAAATCGAGTGTATTGGTCATGGGTGAAGGCAAAGAATCACAACGCTATATTTATGGTGAACTGGGCTTGGGTCAATGGGTATTCTACGGAGGCCACGACCCCGAAGGGCGAAGAGGTTTTCACCGCACCCCTACCGACCTGAATCTTTTCCCGCATTCTCCCGGCTATAGACTTATTCTCAATAATGTCTTGTTTCCATCTGCAAAGAAAAAGAAAAGGAAGACCTGATTAACAGCCTCTGTCTTTCTTTAAAAAAAATGGTCTCCGTGTTGTTCAATTTCCTCTGAGTTTATAAGGCCGGGTTTATCTTTGTATCTATATAAAACCCAAATAACTTTTATCTCTCCTAAATATAAAGTGCTCCATTTATCAAAAATTAATTGGGCTATACGTGTGGAATCCTTATCTTAGAGACATCAAAACCGTTTGTTTCTACGAATAACCTTAACGAACCCCTATGGACTTTTTAGATGGTTTAGAACCTTTGCTGCGTACTTTCTGGTACATTGCCATTCCGACAAGCATGATTTTCCTGATTCAGACCATCATGACCTTTGCGGGGGTTGATGCTGCTGACGGACTTGAAGCCGATTTTGACGGAGATTTAGGCCACTCACACGAACCTTTTCAACTTTTTTCGTTCCGGAACCTCATTAATTTCCTTATTGGATTCAGTTGGGCTGGTATCTCCTTCTATAAGCTAATCGGCAATCACCTGGTACTTAGTATTATTGCTATCCTTATAGGGGTATCATTCGTAGCTGTGTTCTTTTTTATCATTCAGCAACTACGCAAATTTTCTGAAAACAATTCTTTCCGGATTAGTAATACCATCAATCAGGTGGGTTCGGTATATCTCAGCATTCCTGAGCATAAAAGCGGTAAAGGTAAAGTGCAGATAAGTATCAAAGGCGCTTTCTATGAGCTGGATGCCATTACCGAAAACGGAAGAATAAAAACCAATGAAACTGTCAGAATCATAGGTGTAGAAAACAATATTCTTGTCGTAGAAAAAATTTAACCATCCATAAACACATGTTCGAAATGTCTTCTCCACTCATTATTATTGTTGTGGCTGCCATTGTTCTGTTCGTAACAATTACTGCCCTTATTTCAAGGTATAAAAGGTGCCCCTCCGATAAAATCCTGGTTATTTATGGTAAAACCGGAGGTACCTCTGCCAAGTGTATTCATGGTGGTGGTGAGTTTATCTGGCCCGTGATTCAGGATTATGCCTTTTTAGACCTGAAACCTATTTCTATTGAAGCCAATCTTACCAATGCCCTCAGCCGTCAGAATATCCGGGTTGATGTGCCTTGTAGATTTACTATTGCTATTTCAACAGAGGCTGACAGCATGAATAATGCAGCAGAAAGATTATTGGGGTTGACTCCGGAACAAATACAGGAATTATCGAAAGATATACTTTTCGGACAGTTGCGTCTGGTAATTGCTACCATGACAATCGAAGAAATTAACTCTGACAGAGATAAATTTCTGGAGAATATCTCTAAAAACGTAGACAACGAATTAAAGAAAATCGGCTTAAAACTGATTAACGTAAACGTAACCGATATTAAAGATGAGTCGGGCTATATAGCTGCTCTGGGTAAAGAAGCCGCAGCCAAGGCCATCAACGAGGCGAAAGTAAGCGTAGCAGAGCAAGAGAAAATAGGGGAAACCGGAAAAGCGCTGGCAGACCGTGAAAGAGACACCCAGATTGCAGAAACCCACAGAGATAGAGACGTAAAAATTGCGATTACCCAAAAAGACCGGGAAATCAGCATTGCCTCTGCCGGAAAAGACGAGGCCATTGGTAAAGCAGAAGCAGCCAGAGACACCCGTGTGAAAACATCAGAAGCAAATGCTGTGGCTGTACAAGGAGAAAACGAAGCCAAAATTGCCATAGCCAATTCGGATGCACTGCGAAGAGAAAAAGAAGCTGAGTCGCTTCGTATAGCAATTACTGCTGAAAAAGTGCAACAGGCCAAAGCCCTTGAAGAAGCCTATCTGGCTGAGCAAAAAGCTGAGCTGGCCCGTTCAGAAAGAGAGCGTTCTACACAGATTGCCAATATTGTGATTCCGGCTGAAATAGCCAAGAAACGGGCAATTATCGAAGCACAGGCAGATGCCGAACGAATCAGAGAAAACGCCAAAGGAGAGGCCGATGCTATTTTTGCTAAAATGGAAGCCGAAGCCAAAGGTTTATATGAGATATTGACCAAACAGGCTGAGGGTTATAGAGAAGTAGTAGCTGCGGCAGGTGGCGACCCAACCAAGGCATTCCAGTTATTATTAATCGAAAAACTACCTGAACTGGTTAAAACGCAGGTTGAGGCCGTTAAAAACATTAAAATCGATAAAATTACGGTTTGGGATTCGGGCAATGGTGCCTCTGAAAATGGCAACTCAACAACTGCCAATTTTGTATCAGGTATGATGAAAACAGTGCCGCCGCTGAATGACCTATTTAATATGGCCGGGCTAAATCTGCCAACTTATCTGAAAGGAGAAGATGCACCCGAAGCGCCTGCGCCTAAAGAAGAGCCCAAACCTAGAAAATAGATAAGAGAATTATCAGATTCCCCGATGGTGCTGTCGCTCTATTATGAGCGATAGCACTATTTTTTGTTAAAATGTTGGGCAGAAAACTATTCTATACGTATCTTAGCAGTCCGATTAAAAAAAGATTCATTCTTTACTGAATTATTGCTATTTTCAATAAAAATGCCAGATTCAGATTCTGTTTAACAAAGATAAATGCGCATGTCAATTGATTCAAAAATAAAGCGATTAGCCAAAGAATATGCTTCTGAAACCATTGCTAACCGTCGTTATTTACATACTAATCCAGAACTTTCTTTTCAGGAATATAATACGGCGCGTTTTGTAGCACAGAAACTCAGAGATATAGGATTGACCCCGCAGGAAGGTATTGCCGATACCGGAGTGGTAGCTATTATTGAAGGAAGAAACCCGGAAAGTAAAGTGATTGGACTGAGGGCTGACATGGATGCATTGCCGATTTTTGAAAAAAACGATGTGCCTTATAAATCCATCAACGAAGGTGTGATGCATGCCTGTGGGCACGATGTACACACCTCTTCTTTATTAGGTACTGCGAAAATATTATACGGCTTACGCGAGGATTTTGAAGGAACAGTTAAATTGATTTTTCAGCCTGCTGAAGAAAAAGCGCCCGGCGGAGCCTCTATCATGATTAAAGAGGGAGTGCTGGAAAATCCTGCGCCTGCAAGTATGATCGGGCAGCATGTGGCACCAAATATTCCTGTTGGCAAGATTGGTTTTCGTGAGGGGATGTACATGGCAAGTACTGATGAATTATACCTGACCATCAAGGGGAAAGGTGGACACGGAGCCATGCCCGACCAGTTAATTGATCCTGTTCTGATAGCCTCACACGTCATTGTATCGCTTCAACAGATTATTTCACGCAACCGTAAACCTGCCAATCCTTCTGTATTATCATTCGGAAGATTCATTGCTGATGGCGTTACGAACGTAATTCCCAATGAAGTGACGATTCAGGGGACCTTCCGTTGTATGGATGAAGAATGGAGAGAAGACGGCCTGCGCCGGATGAAAAAAATGGCCGAAGGCATTACTGAAGCCATGGGGGGCATGTGTGATTTTGAGATAGTGAAAGGCTATCCTTTTCTAAAAAATCACCCTGAACTTACCCGCCGCCTGAAAAGCGAAACCATTGAATACATGGGTGCTGAAAATGTTATTGACCTCGATTTGTGGATGGCAGGAGAAGACTTCGCTTTCTATTCACAGGTGGTCGATTCCTGTTTTTATAGACTGGGTACACGCAACGAATCCCGTGGAATTGTTTCGGGCGTTCATACCCCAACTTTTGATGTTGACGAAACTGCACTTGAAATAGGTCCGGGGCTGATGTCTTGGCTTGCTATCCGTGAATTGGCTCAACAATGAAACCCGGCGTAGGTTTAATACGCCAAACATATAACTTTTGTTAAATATTTTTTGCTGATTAGAAGAGCATGTTTAAAAATTATGATTCGACCTACAAAGGCATCTTTTTTAACTATACTGCGTTGCATTTTTTCGATCGCGCGGCGAACCGTGTAGCTGCTGGCTACATCTGCAAAATGCGCCTTGTCTAGCTAAAAAATCTGTCCTTTTCGGCGGCCGCCGCGCGGTCAGAATAACAACATTTAAACATGCTCGAAACCAATGCCCTTAAACTGCTTCTATTTACTTTATCAACTGTAATAGTAAGTTTATGAAAATTTTACTTATCCTCCTGCAAGTGTTGGGGGCCATTACTATATTCCCATGGTTCTCAATGGCGGGCCTATCGTTCATTGTTTTTAAACCCTCAAAACCTATAAAAAAGAAATTGCCCTGGCTATTTATTATAGGCATTTTTATGTATCCCTTTATTCTGGGTAGCAGTTACTGGTGGTCCTGGACAAATTTTCTTGAAGGTTATCCTAAAAGAGCTATTTTCTTTAGTTGTCTGCCTCTTATCATTTTCGGGGTCGCCTATTTATTAATTGCTAATCTGACTGATTTTATAGAGAAAATCAAAGCAAAAAAATAAGGTGCTTTCCTGCACCTTATTTTTTTATTTCCCTGCATATTTCTCAACCACAATTCCCTTCAGCTCCTTCCACTTAATATCCAGAACAATCGCTCCACGTACGTAGGATGCCACTTCATAAGGATTGTACAATAATCGTAGTCCTTCTTTGGTAATAGCTATATTCTGAGGCAACACGAATTTACCACCCGGAAAAAAGTAATCTTCCATCCTGAATTCCATGCCGTTTTCTTTGGCAACTCTGGTTTCTTCTGCCTTGAATTTTACTTCTGCCAGTTTATTCAATGCCAGCGTATCCTTTACTATATCCTGTCTGTTCAGTAGATTACCTGTGGCAGCATCAAAATTGTAGAAAAAAGTATTATAGTTGTCATGTGCCCCTCCTGTATACGATGACTCATTATAATAGAGAGAAATTACCGCCGGTGAAATCACCAGTGTATCTCCCAGACCGCTATAAATATAAAACATATTGGGGGCATCAGGCATTTCTTTTCTTGCCTCATCAACAGCCTGAAAGAATAGTTTTGAGGCATCTGCCAGGGTTTTAGGTGCGCTTAGGTTTCCTTCAGGGTCTGTCACGCCTCCAAGCCCTTTAAGTGGCAAATCTGCCATAAATGCATTGATTTGCGTAATAACTGAATCTTTTCCACCGCTTAGTTTCGGATACACGATATCAATTGAGGATATCAGAGTATCTCCATCCGGCGTATAATACGGGGGGCTTTCTTGTTTAAAACTCAGACTATCAACAGCGATAGGAGCAAGTTCAGTAGCAGTATCTTTGCCAGACTGGCAGGCCCAGATAAAACCTGCGATAACCATTAAGTAAATTATTCTTTTCATTTATCAAAGTTTGTTTGTCAAATATAAAGGTTTCTTCAATTTTGCTGAAATATAAAACAAAATGTTGAAATTTGAGGACTCAAAAAGGCAACAGCCATTGCTCGCATAAAAAATTACTACCTAATGAAAATCTTTCAGAGACTAAGCGACAGTTCTTTACCAATACAGTGGCATCATCTTTTATTCTATAGTTTATTAATTGCAATCGTCCCACACACAGGTTTTTGGTTTGATTTAAACAACGACTGGCCCCGCTGGTCGAATTATGCATTTGAGCATGGACTAAGCCGTATATACAATTCTGACACCAACTATATGCCCTTTTACCTGCATGGGCTTTATTGGTTCGGTAAAATGCAAGGCAGCAAAGAACTGATTTATGCTAACTCTTATCAGCTGAAATACTTCTTTTTATTATTCGATTTTGGTGGCGCCCTAGCCCTCACATGGGCATTAAGAAAATATTATACCGGTAAATTCCTGGAGTATCTGCTACTTTTCAATCTGGGGTATCTGTATTGCAGTGTTATATGGGGTCAGTTAGACAGCATACCTACTACCATCGTTATTTTGGGTATAATCTGCCTTTTTGAACGAAAAATGCTTTGGGCAGCCTTCTTTTGCACACTCTCTATCTATGTAAAACTACAGGCCATCATATTCTTGCCATTCTTTGTGATTCTGCTGGTATATCAGTTCGCACAAAAATTCGATAAATGGATCTTGATGAAAATGATTGGTATTTCTCTGCTTACCCAGTTATGGTTATTGAGTCCGTTTATTTGGGGGGGCACCTTCTGGAACTTTGTGAAGGTAGTAAGAGAATCAGTGGGTTTCTTCCCGAGAGTATCGTGGCACGCTTATAATCTATGGTACCTGGTGATAAAGCAAGACCCTACTATGTTGAATGATACTTTACCCTTTGCAGGACTAACCTATAAAAAATGGGGATTTCTACTATTCTTTGGTGGTTCGGCTCTGGTATTTGTACCACTCTTATTCCGGACCTATATTGCGGCCCGGTTCAAAAAAATTGATGATGCCAATTATTATGCTTTGTTGTGGCTTACTGCCGCAACTATTGCAACCCTGTTCTTTTTTGTGAATACACAAATGCACGAGCGGTACTCCTACCCTGCTATTGCTTTGTATTTTGCTTATGCATTAATGAGCAGGCAATATTCACTCTTTGCCATGATTTCGGTAGCGCATTTGGCCAATGTTGATGGGATGAACAAATACTTTGGGTTAAATCCGTTTAAACCTGAATATACTGCAATGTTATTTGGTTTGATATTGCTTATTTCTTTTGTGAAATTATTTATCATTGCAAAGAATATCAGAGTTGAATACGCAGAAAAATCCGGGATGTAATTTAAAACAGTTTGCATAAAATTGAATCAATTAATATAATTAAATATTCAGAATTTACACTATTGGCAATTTTAATAGAATAAAGTATTTTTACAGAAAATACAAACCAGATAGAATAAGTCATATATCCGATATTTA
>CALRLS020000175.1:0-9786 GCA_943368815.1 Cyanobium sp. NIES-981 | reverse complement strand
AAATATGCCACAGGCACAAGAGATAGAAAAACAAGTACAAAAGGACTCGAAAGCTGGTGGATTATATGGCAAAGCCATGAAAGCCGTGCAAACCCTGCCATGGGTAACTATTCTGGTTTGTTTTATCTTCTATTTCTTAGGTGGCTACTTGTTATATAGCGCTTTGTTTGGTGCCGTTGGCTCTGCAGTAGACAGCGAAACTGATGTACAGCAATTTATGTTGCCGATTACACTCCCCATCATTTTCGCTATTGCCATTGCCCAATTTGTGATTCGCGAACCTGATGGCAGTCTGGCTTTCTGGACATCCATGATTCCGTTTACCTCACCTATCATCATGATGGTTCGTATTCCGTTTGGTGTGCCTGCCTGGCAGATAATTCTTTCAATGGCATTGCTTACCGGAGGTTTTATCGGCACAACCTGGTTAGCTGCCCGTATCTATCGTGTAGGTATCCTGATGTTCGGCAAAAAACCAACATTTAAAGAGATTGGTAAGTGGATTTTTTATAAGGGATAAACTCCTCACCCCAACCCCTCTCCCCCGGGAGAGGGGCTTAAAAGTCTCCCTCTCCAGTTGGAGAGGGAGATTTAGAGGGTGAGGTGACTTCCACTACAACCCCAACAAAAAATCAGGGTTCAGGCATATCTTTTCAAACTTCTCTTTATCCGACTCTGCACATACTCCGGGGAAATCTCCGTGCATTCCCAGCATATCTGTCATTACCTGAAAATGTAAGTGTGGTGGCCAGTCGCCATTAATCGGGTAATCTCCAATTTCAGCTATTTTCTCTCCTGCCTGTATCGGTTTCCCTTCACGTAGCCCGTCTAATGAAGCTAAAGACAAATGCCCGTATAGCGTGAATAGTGGCTTATCGGTATAGGTATGCTCTAAAATAATGGTCGGTCCATAATCACCAAAATTGGCATTATTCCTGAAGCTATGCACTTTTCCTGCAAGTGGTGCATATATGGGTGTACCAGCTTCTGCCCACAAATCAATGCCCAGATGTATATTTCTTTGTATTTCGTCTGCATTGGAGAAATGCCCGCTTCTTCTATAAATTACCCTGTGTTCCATATATCCTCCAATACCCATCTTCGCTCCTGCCGAATGAATCTTATCAAATACATATTCAGAAAATTTAGCTGTATCAACTAAATCAAGTCCTGCTAATTCATGATTATTAGCAGTAAAATCAAGTAGAATATATCTGTCTATATTAATTACTTTATACATGACGCATACGGTGTTTCTTAATTGAATCGCAATGATAATATTTAATCGGCTTACAAAATACAGAAGCTGAATTTTACACAATTATAAAACCATTTTCAATAAAATTTACTGAAAAATACCGTCCTTTGTGGTAGTTTCAGTAATAACCTATGAACAACCCCTATATTTCCCTCCTGCGTACAGCATGGAAATACGCCCGTCAGGAAAAGAATAAGTATGTCTTCATCTATGGGCTTTTCATCATGGCCAATGTTGTAGCTGCGCTTAATCCGTTACTATATGGCTGGTTTGTCGATAGCATTCAACGCGACAGTTCCGGTGTATGGAATACTGTCTTATTATATGCAGGTTTATTCTTATTGCTGAAACTCATGGAATGGGGTTTTCATGGTCCTGCCCGTATCATGGAGCGTGATTTAGCTTTTAACCTAAGCCGGAATTTTCTTGATGAACTTTATCATCAGACACTCCATTTACCTATCCGCTGGCATCAGGACAATCATAGTGGTTCTACCATTAACCGCATCCGTAAGGCTTACGAGGCCCTTAAACATTTCTTTCAGGATGGTTTCATGTTTCTGCATGCCATTTTCAAATTTGTGTTTTCATTCGGGGCCATGCTTTATTTCTCTCCCCTGTTTGGTGGTATTGGTATTCTGATGGGTATTTTTACTATCTGGGTCATTGTCAGATTCGACAAACCATTTATTAAGGCGCTGGATGAAACCAACGAAAAAGAACACGTTGTGTCTTCTACTCTTTTCGATAGTCTGTCTAATATCATTACGGTTATAACCCTTCGCCTGGAGAAGCGAATGGAATCCAGCCTGATGAAAAAAGTAAAAGAGGTATTGCCACCGTTCCGTAGAAATGTTCGTATCAATGAATGGAAATGGTTTGTAGCTGATACACTCGTAACACTCATTTACTGTGTTATTGCAATCGGTTATGTATATCAGAACTGGACTCCCGGACAGCCTTTTTATATTGGTGGTCTGGTAACACTTTTAGGCTATGTTATTCAGTTTACCAGCGTTTTTCATGATGTAGCCTGGCAATACACCAATATTGTGCAATACAATACTGATGTGCAAACTGCCAGAAACATCAGCGAATCTTTCCGACAACATCACCGTCCGGATTCTGTTGTGGATTTACCGCAGGACTGGAAGAAGATTTCAATTTCCGGCCTCAATTTCTCGCATAATGAAACTTACGAAGAAACTAAAACTGCCCATAGCCTGCATAATCTG
Organism: Cyanobium sp. NIES-981; assembly: GCA_943368815.1. GTDB lineage: Bacteria > Bacteroidota > Bacteroidia > Cytophagales > Spirosomataceae > Emticicia. The sequence goes on along the minus strand of CALRLS020000175.1, from coordinate 7,293 downwards.
AACATTATGATTGAAAAGGGTAAAAAAATTGCCTTTATCGGTGAGAGTGGTAGTGGTAAAAGTACTTTATTAGCACTTTTAAGAGGGCTTTATGATACCGAGCCAAACGTAAAAGTTTCGATAGATGGTAAAGCATACGATTCTCTGGATATTATCTCTGAAACTATCACGCTTTTCCCGCAGGAGCCTGAGATATTTGAGAATACCATTGCTTACAATATCACATTGGGCTTGCCCTTTGAGGAACAAGACATTATGAATGTAAGTGAAACGGCTCATTTCAAAGAGGTGATAGGCCAATTACCTAAAGGTCTGGAATCAAATATTCAGGAAAAAGGGGTGAATCTATCCGGAGGGCAAAAACAACGCCTGGCATTGGCAAGGGGTGTGCTGGCGGCCCGATTGAGCGAAATTGTATTGCTCGATGAGCCAACCAGTAGCGTAGACCCCAAAACAGAAGTGCAGATTTATAACAAACTATTCAAGGAATTCAAAGATAAGGCTGTCCTCTCTTCACTGCACCGTTTACACCTGCTCACCAAATTCGACTATGTGTATATTCTCCAAAATGGCAGAATTATCGACGAAGGAACATTCAAACACCTGAAAGAACATAGCGAGGTATTTCAGGAATTATGGAAACATCAGGAGCATTTGCAGCCTAAAGAAGAAAAGATTTAATGAACTTAGTCTTTTGCCGGAATTGATTTTATGTCGTCCGATACAGGTTTTCCTGTAGTAATGATTATAACACCATTAATTCCTTTTACCCCGTATAATTTGGTCGCTGTTTCATTTTTTATTACATCAATTTTCTGAATAGCTTCTGCAGGCATTTCACGGATTGATGACATTTTCATCTCTTTGCCATCAAGTATTACTAATGGGTCATTCAGCCCCCTCCATCTGATATTGGCATTGCTTGTATTTGTTGTGCTTGACAAGGGAGCCGGTCTTATTTCAGCTAATGCTATCTCTTCCATCGTAAAAGCGACAGGCATAGTAAAACGCACATTAACGGGGCGTCCGTTTTGCTTGCCAGGTTTCCATTTAGGCATTTGTGCAATTACCCTGACTGTTTCTTCATCACAACCAAAACCCATACCCTTCAATATTTTTATATCACTGATAGAGCCATCTTGTCTGACCACAAATTGAGCAAATACTTTTCCTGATACATTTGCCTGTTGTGCTTCAACAGGGTATTTCAGATTTCGGTTGATAAAGGCATACAATTCCTTTACACCGCCGGGGTACATAGGGTTATCTTCAACAGTATTAAATATTTCATCATTGTCCAATCCTCTGTTCGTTTCACTTCGTCCGATAACCACTATCTCTTCAATTTTATCCGATTTCTCTAATATTTTCAGACCAGATACTCTTTTTAATTCAACATTAATCACACTTTTACTCCCGAAGTTAATTACCGATGTTTCAAATCCTTCTGCACTAAAACTTAATTTATCCCCTAACGATGCATTAATTTCATATTCACCCTTCTCATCTGTGGTAGAAACAGTGTTTTTAGTGAGCACCTCAACTACTGCCTTGTGTAGGGGTTTGCCATTTTCATCAGATACTTTTCCATGTATATAAATACCTTTTCCGGCTTGCTCTCTGATTTCCTTTAATACTATTGTATCGCTTCCAAGAGTAAAATCAGCTTTATTCTTCGCTAACCCGGATAGTTTAACCTCTACCAAATCAAGCACATCGTTTTTAGCGATAGTAGCCGAAGAAAGTACCAGCATCAGTATAAATAAGGGTACCGACAGTCCGTATTTTAACATCATGATTTTACGGGAACGTGGCTTGCTGAGCATCTGAATACGGCGTTTGAGGGTAGAGTGAGTAAAGAAGCGATTAGTCAGCTGGTCAGGTTGCAGGCCAAATTCCTGTGTGAAAAGCAACATGGCGTACTCTACCTTTGATTGTTCATTCCGGGCGGCAATTTCATCAGCTATAAACTCATGTATATGCTTAATGTCTTTTTTGTATTGATACACCACCGGATTAAACCAGTTCAGAATAGCAATCACCTCGAAAATCATCACATCGGCTGAATGCAGTTGTTGTATATGCACATGTTCATGTGCCAGAATAGTCTCTCTTTTCTTAAGTGTTTCATCCACAAAGCTGTATCCGAAAAAAGAAAAAGCGGTAAACTTCTCAAAATCCTTGTTCTTCAATACCACTATCAATTGCAAAAGAGTAACAAGAAGACGGATACTGAAAATACTGATACCCACGATGTAAAGCCCTTCTAATATATCTGCCCAGGTAAAACTAACGCCATTGGTTGGTCGGATCAGAATCATCGAGGGGTCATAGATAGTGTATAGCGCCTCATTGATTTCTTTGGTAATCAACCATGATTGCACATACTCGGAATACCAGAGCGGTATACCGAATGATAACAATGCCGACAAGACCAGATAAGCCCGATTGAGATGGTGAAAAGTTTCACCGAAAAGTACGAGTTTATAAAAAGAGTAAAAAAGAATTAAATAAACATTTACCTGAACGAGATAATATAAAAAGTCCATTATTTTGATGATTTTCCTTCCAATGCGAACATAATCGGTAATATGAAAGAGGTACGTACCAGTTCGTTGCCTTTTTTGCCAGGTGACCATTTAGGCATGGCTTTTACAACCCGGGTCACTTCTTCGTCGCAACCATAGCCTAAACTTTTTTCAATGGAAGTTTCGCTGATACTTCCGTCTTCTTCAATGATTAACTTAATCAATACTTTACCCTGAATATTCTTTTTCCTTGCTTCTTTAGGGTATTTCAGGTTTTTACCGATAAATTCAAACATGGCAGGCATACCCCCGGGGAATTCGGGGGTATTATCTACCTGTGTGTATACTTCATTAGTTTTTTCTGCTTTTTGAGCAAAAGTAATAGTCACAGAAAAGAGACTCATTGTCAGCAAACAAATTAGCTTTTTCATAATTTTTTTGGTTTATTTATGTTGAACATTAATAATTATCAGTAATAATAATTGCACCGTTTATAGCCTTATCACCATACTTTTTCTTAGCCACAGTTGGCGATAATATTTCAACTGTTGCATCTTCTACTCTAAAGCTGCTTGCTGAGTTTTCCACCAGTTGTTCCTCATCATTATGTATAAAGAGCATTGGCTTTTCGGTCATCCATAAGTCAACTCCGAATCTGGCTTGTTCGCCATATTTCTCAATTAAGGTTTTATTTTCGCCAATAAGCCTTATTGAAGCCCTTACGTTGTTCTTTAAATTTTTAGAACTTCCCAAAAGTCTGTAATATTCTTCGCGATACAGTTTCTTGTCAGCATTTATTATTTCGCCATCCACAACCAGCACTCCTTGAAAGGCAGGGTCAATATTACTCTGATTAGCGATAATACCATAAGATTTACCAAGGGTTAATCTTAGAAAAACTCTTGACTCAACAGGTCTTTTCTTCCTTTCAGCAGGAGTCCAATAGGGCATATTCCACAAGACATTGGCGACCCTGCCGTTATAATCCGGCCGCAGACCCTTATCTATTGAAAGTTCGGTGAGTGCTCCGTCTGTGCCTACTACAAACGATGCATAGATGTCTCCCTCTACTATCTGACCTTCGGGGTAGTGGAAATTTTTAACAAAATAAGACTCAAATGCCCTAATGCCACCTCTGAATTCTGCTGGAAGTAAATCGGCATCCCTTATTCTTCTGACATCCTGTGCTACCACAAAATAACTGAGGCAAACAATCAGGGGAACTACAAATATGTATTTACTTATCAACCAGAGCGGCGTACGATTCTTCATCATCATCTGAATCCGCTCTTTCAATAACGAGTCTTTAAAGAAATCGTTACCCAGTGTGCTCGCATTCATTCTGAAATTATAGGCAAACAGAAACTCGGCATAGGGTACTTTTTCATCTCCTTCTACTATGCTGTCTGCAATAAATTCATGCAATCTGGTCAGCTCGGTTTTGTATGAAATTAGTAGCGGATTAAACCAGCAAAAAATGTGAGCAAGCTCAATTAAAAATATATCCCAACTATGACCCTGGCTGATATGCACCTCTTCGTGATCGGTAATGATATTACGGTTATAGAAAATATCTTCTTTATTCAGAATCAGGAAATTGAAAAAAGAATAGGAAGAAAACGCCTTGTTGGTACGTAATAACCAGTATTTACGGCCTGTACGGGTTTCGGGTTTGTCTATCGGCTCGCTGTTACGCAGCAGCATATAGATTTTTACTAATGCAATGATGAATCTGGCGCTGAATACAATCAGGCCTGCCAGATAAATTGCTGCAACTACGTCCATCCAGTTAAATGTAGCAACGGTACCTGCATTTAATACAGGCTGATACACGGCTTCTTTAATTGTTTCAGATTGTAATTCATTCAATGTCACAGGAAGCGGTTGTGAGAAAGTATAATTATGCCTGATTTTAATAAAAGGCATTAAAAACGATACTACCACAGACAGCAACAAATACATGCGGTTGGTCTGAAAAAAGGTGTTTCTACGTAAGAACACCCAGTAAAAAGCATAGAAAGCAATCAATATCAGATTGACTTTCAGAAGGTAGATTAGTACACTCATATAACCACAGTCGTTAAAAGTTATTCATGAACAATACTTACATAAATTTACCTGTACTATTATTGATGGCTACCGGGATAGCCACCCACTATTGCTTTTTCATTTTCTCAATGAGTTTCAGAATCTCGTCTGCTTCCTGCACATCTATTTTCTTTTCTCTGACAAAAAATGAGAACATTTCTTCAACCGAATTTTCAAAATACCCTTCCATTAATTTTCCTGTAGCAAAAGATTTATATTCTTCTTTACTCACCAGCGAGAAATATTCATGAGTTTTGCCGTAGGCTTTATGACCAATAAAACCTTTTTGCTCTAAAATCCGGACAATAGTTGACACGGTATTATAGGCAGGGCGCGGCTCAGGAAATTCTTCTAGTATATCTTTTACAAAAGCGGGTTCACGAGTCCATAATATTTGCATTACTTCCTCCTCCGCACGGGTTAATTCTCTGAGTTCCATTGTTTTACCGATTAAATGAATTTAAATAGGTCTTATATGAAACAAATGTATAACTAAATTTTTAGTTTCAAAATTATTTGATGGTTTTTTTTGGGTTTTGTAAAAAAATTTGAGGGCGTCTTTGGCGGATTGCGGGATTAGCAAAAAAAAGTCTCCCTCTCCAGAATCAGGAAAGGGAGACTTTGCTCTTATCTATAGCAGATTAATTTTTCGGACGAGGACGTGCACCATTACCTTCTACTTTCGGGCCATCGTGTGGTGGTTCTTTCATTTCGTTATGACATGAAATACAGCCCATCACTACCGGCTGACGGAAAGTCTTCAGATTTGCCAGTATTTCTCTGTTCAGTTGATTAGTCATATCAAACATTTCACGGGTTTGTAAGAAATGGCGAGGTTTCTCAGAAGCAAAATTGTTCATATCATGGCAAAACTTACAGGTTACTCCCAAAGCATGGCCCCAGCTATTCATGATACTCAATACCTGCTCTGCCGATTTTCCTTTTAATACTTTGATATTCCTGAAAACCGAATCAGCCGCCACATTTTCTTTACCTCTGATTGAATCTTTGTATAACTTGATGTATTTCTCACGGTCAGCCATTAGCGTATCTTTCCATACAATTGCTTCACTGTCTTTTTTTGAGTTTGTGCTGATAGAAACAAACGAGGAGATACCAATAATAATAAACAAAACAGGAATCAATAATTTCATAAGATTTACAGAATATTTAGAGTCGTAGTTTAAGAAAGGCTGAAATTAATTAAAAATCTAAAATTACCCGAACACTGCATTAAAATTTCTTTTTCAGATACGCTAAAGACATCGCATAGGCTTCTTTAGCGCCAGCTTCATCATACTTCGGATTGCTCGGATTGGCAAAGCCATGAACTCCCTGGAAAATCTTATAAGTCAGCTTTTTCCCGGCGGTTTTCATATTGGCATCAAATTCCTCAATTACTTCTTTTGAAATACGGGTTTCTGTGGCAAATAAGCCTAGTACATCGCCATTCAATTTTTTCAATTGCTCTATGTCTTTTACAGGCATACCGTAATACATAATTGTTCCTACTGTTTGAGCGCCTCCTAACAAACCCGAACGCAAAGACCAGCCACCACCAAAACACCAGCCTACATTGGCAATCTTCGCTTTTTTGCCTGCATAGTCTACTCCCCCTTTCACAATATTCTCTAAACGGGTTTCATTCACACCTGATACCAGTTTACCTGCTTCCTGCGGAGTGGTTGCCACTTTACCATCATACATATCCAATGCTAACACGTTTACGTCTTCACCTAAATCTGCGTAAAAAGTATCCGACTGGCGTTTGATATAATCATTCAGTCCCCACCATTCCTGATACACAAACAACCATTTGTTGCTATTGCCTTTGGCTTTAATAAAATAGCCCTTTGCATCTACCCCATCGGGTGTTTTAAAACTAATGTCCTGACCGACAGCATCATAATTCAATGGCAATGGCGCAGGGTGCAAGGCCTGAAAGGCAGGGTCAAGTGCAAATTGCTTCATGCCGTCTTTTTCAGGCACCGATTCAGGAACCGTATGGCAGATAGTGATTTTTGAAGCAGGTGTAGCTTCTTCTGTTTTGTTTACCGAAAACAGCATCCAGATACTCATTAAGAGTGCCTGAAGCGTGATAATTGATTTAATCATTGTTTAGAATATGGTTATTTCGAATTTAATTAGAATAACAGTTCAGGGGTACTATTGTTTGCTTTTATATTATTATAACTTTACTAACTCATTCATCACTGTAACTTTTTGCTTTAGGGCTATTCTCATCAAAAATTTCATAAATATCCTCTTCATTTTCAATCACTATATATGTAGTATTATTTCTATTTAAATTTACTTCCATTGGCTCTACAAAAAGATTATTCGTTTTAGCAAGATTAAAAAAATACTTAAAAAAGTCGATTATCTCTTCTTTTTCCCCAATGATTTTTGCTTTCTCACTAAGTAATTCATTCCTTTCAAAATCTTCTAAAAAATACAGCATAACGTAATTAGAAGGATTAGTGGAGCTAATATCCTTACCTATCCTAATATTACTTATATGCTTATAATTAGTCATTCCTTAAAATATATGTAACTCATTGATTTGTAGTGATTTAGGCAAAAGAAAAGATTAATTTTGTTTGTGTAAAATTGCCAGTTTTTGTATATTTACCTATCAAAAACTGGCAAAATGTTAGGTAAAATAAAACCTGATTCA
>CALRLS020000174.1:0-9791 GCA_943368815.1 Cyanobium sp. NIES-981 | reverse complement strand
CAGCTAATTAACCGTACTAAAGTGCCCTTTTCTAATGATTAATACCTAAACTAACCATATATCTCTCCCACATTCAACCTACAATTGACAAGCCCCGGAAATGACTTTATTAAATAGGGATTCTGCTTAATTGAAATGAATACAGAAATCAGTATCTTTGATAATCTTAACCTGTTACGTATTCAGATGCCCGTACCTTTTTTTATTAAACTATTCCTATTCATTACCTTATTTAGCTTTAAATTGTATGCTCAGGAATACTCTAAAATAGAATTAGAAAAAAAGGTCTATGCCGATTCGGTTTTGAGAGCGGGTATTCAAAGCAAAAACGAACTGCAAATTGCTGAGGCATATTATTTATTGGGCAAAGTAGAAGCCGCCGCAGGTAATTATTTAAGATCACATGCATTGTTTTTGAAATCCCTTCACATTCAGGAAAAATACGGTGATTCTTTTAAGCTTGGCCGGCTATATATGGTTCTTTGTGAAAAGGAACATACGCAAAAGCGATATGATGTTGGTTTACGGCATCTTAAAAAAGCCCGCAGTATTTTTGAACGTATCAAGTCAGACTCTGGCATGGCTAGAATTTATGGATTTCTGATCCAATATTATTTCGTAACTCCAGAGGGTCACAATAATATTTCGGTGATAAAACCAAATAAGGATAGTGCACAACATTACTACAATCTTTCAAAGGCAATTTTTAAAAGAATGAAAGATACTTTAGGAATGGCCGAGTTAAATCAGAAATTTGGCGCTTTATATGGTTTAAGAAAAGACCCGGTTGCACTTGTATATCTGGAGGATGCGCTTACTAACTTAAGAAAAATGCGTAAAAAGACAAGTATAATGGGTGCATTGCTAAATTTGGCATCAATTCAGCTTCAATTGAATAAGCCAAAGGAGGCTTTTAAAAATATAACCGAAGCCCGTAAAATATATGATCAATACAGTAGGAATCATTTTTATCACGACTTGATATTTGAACAGGTCTATGTTCGATATTACGAGGCAATTGGTGATTGGAAGAAAGTCGGGATTCATTTGAAAACGGCCCACGTACTAGAAAAAAAAATATTAGCAGCAGATACTGAGGGTGCTATTAGTCGCTTACATATTGAATTTGAAACAGGTAAAAAAGAAGCATTATTGAAAGAGCAAAAAAATAAATTGGACTTACAGGAAGAAAATGCCCGGATTCAGCGGCAGTTCCTCATTACACTTGCTTTATTATTAGTTGTTACTATCGCTTTGAGCTTCGTCTTCTTTCGCCTGTATCGCAAAAACCAACGCATCAGTAAGCGAAATGAGGTATTGGTGAATGAACAGAATCACAGGGTAAAGAATAATCTTCAGGTGGTATCAAGTTTACTTCATTTGCAATCGAAACGACTCAATGATGTGATTGCCCGCCAGGCAGTTGAAGAAAGTATGCTACGTATAGAAACCATGGCAATTCTTCACAGAAAACTCTATGATCAGGACGAACTGGCTATGGTTAATCTGGCAGACTATATCATGGATCTGGTCGATGAGGTACTCAAAACATTTGATTATGCCCACATTGACCCAGTATTTGAGCTTGCAAAAGTAAAACTTTCAGCCGACCAGGCGATGGCTGTTGGCTTAATCATAACAGAATTGGTTACTAATGCCTGCAAATACGCCTTTCCTCATACCAAAGGCCCTACTTTAGTTATCAGCTCTTTTTTTGAAAAAGAGAATCTGAACCTGATTGTAAAAGACAATGGTCCCGGCTTTGTACCCAAGCTAAGCACTGCCAAAGACCGGACATTCGGAATGTGGCTCATACAGATACAAATAACCCAATTGTTTGGCTCTTATGCTTTTGAGTCTAAAGATGGAAGTACATTCACTATGAAATTTAAACCTCAAGTCCCCTGATGGATTCATTAAAAATATTGATAGTTGAAGATATTGCTGTAACTGCCGAAGATATAAGAGAAACGCTGGAGGAGGCAGGACATGAAATTGTAGCAATTGCCAGAAATTTTGACACAGCCCTGGCAGCCATTAAGACAAGGTCTGTTGATTTGGCAATAATTGATATAAAACTGGAGGATTCGACTGCTGACGGTGTTGCCACAGCACAGGCATTGATAGATATTCAGCCGATACCTATTATTTACCTGACTGCCAGTACAGAAAGCAAGACCTTTCAAAGGGCCAAACAAACCCTGCCCGCAGCATATCTGCTGAAACCTTTCAGGCATAACGAACTAGCCATGCAGGTCGAATTGGCCTATTATCATTATCAGGTAAACCCTAAGCCGGTCAAAGACTCTTTTACATCAGAGGCTGTTTATATGCCCATTGGTAAGGGGCTGAAAAAAATCAATAAGCAGGAAGTAGTATATCTAAAAGCGGATGGCGCTTATGTAAAGGTTTTTATACTCAATACTCCTGAATCCTTACACTTTTCGATGAATCTGGGGTATCTGTTGCAGTTTTTTACGACATCTAATTTTTATCGCTTATCACGCTCTTTATGTATTAATCTTGATTATTTAGAGAACCTGGAGAAGGATATGCTTTACCTTCGTCAACAGAAAGCGCCTATTCAGATTTCTGAAGAAACCCGGGCAGAATTAATAAAAAAACTGACAGTAATCAGAACACCCAGAGGGAAATGAGGTCTGCTTCTTACTGACAGTTTTCAAAGTGATCTTATAATTTTATAATCTTCTTTGTTATTGATTGTTTGTTAATATCAACATTCAAAATATATTGCCCGGCAGGTAGGTCTGACAGGCTCAGGGTATTTTCGGTTTGTCTGGTTTCCCATTTTTTTACAATCACTCCGTTCGCATTGACAAGACTGATTTGAACTGCTTTCTTTAGTGGCTCCATGATATTCAGTTTTATCAGATTATCAGTCGGATTCGGAAACACTTGTATGAGTACCGATTCATTAATTGATTCGTTTGCCAGAATCAGGTTGATTGTAATAATTTCTGAATTGGCACTACACCCATTGGCATTGACTGTAACAGAGTATTGCCCGGCTTCAATCACAGTTAAGCTGTTACTTTTGGCATTGCTGATTGCTGTGGAATTCTTAAACCACTGATAGGTCTGATTTGGTGCCTGGGCAACCGACAAAATAACAGAACCTCCTGAAACTATATCAGTAGTTCCATTTCTGGTAATGCGCACATCAGGTGTTGGTTTTAGTGTTACCGCATAAGCAGGTGATGTACCCTGACAACCCTTACTGTCTTTTACAATTACACTGTAATTTGCCGCTGTGTTGGCATTGATAGTATTGGTATTAGTGCCTGTGGTGTTAAGGCCGTTTTTCCATTGATAAGTATATGGTGCTGTGCCATCCAGTGCGGTAGCTGTTAGGGTTGTACCCTGACCGGGGCAAATCGAATTATCACCTTTAATACTTACTGACAGACTATCTGATTTGGTAAGAATCACCGAGGTAGAAACGCTACAGCCTGTATTATCACTAACAAGGGCAGTGTAAGTACCGGGATAAGATATTACGCCAGATTCCTGAACGGGTGTGAATGATTCACTACTCCATTTGAGAGTGTAATCATTCAAAGGTTTACCCGCTTTTGTTACAGAAACAGAAAATCTGACACCTTTTCCATTACAGATATTGGTACCATCAGGTGTATTTATTTTTACATCAAGGTCGCACAATCCTTTAACATATAAGCCTGGATTTGCTCCATATCTTTCTTTATTATAATACACTTTATCACCGCCTTTAATCCAGCTTGTACTGCGTTCTGTTTCGATTACCATCAGGTTTATCAATGAGTCTTTGTCTGCAGTAAATCCTTTAATGGTATAGTCTCCTTCCAGCCATGCAGGGTTTTCAGGTTTGCCATAAAAGTACTCCTCCTTAGTATTAACTTTAGGGGTGAAAGGAAAAAGATTCCCATCAAAACCTGTCATGTTTTTCAGAAATCTGGCACTTAAAGGTACGGATGCATTACTGAAAACAAATAGATAATTGTTGCTGGCTAAGGTGTTCTGGTCTAAGTTTGTCAGATAAAAATACATTTTCTCCTCAAATTTTGTGCGAATAGGCTTAAAACCCGTGGTATCCGTAGATACGACCCTACCCTTATTATCTTTCAATGGATTCGTTCCATGGCCATCAGAAAGCCAAAGGCAAGTACTGTTTTTAGATTTGTCGGCATAAGCTTCAAAAATAATGTATCTGGAATCGGCAATGAGCGCTGATGGTGATATTATATCTGCACCAGCTGCTATATTTATCACTGATGTTGTACCTCCAATAGCACCATTGGTTTTCCGGAGGTCGCCATCAATTCCTGCAAAAAAAACATATTCATTGGTGGCTACTGCCGCACCTGTTTTAATTGAAAGTAAAGCAAAGGCCTCGCTCTGGTCATTATAGGAATAAATATGTTCTTCTGTTTCGATAATCAGATATTGATTGACAACGAACAAATTTTTAATACCAGACAATGCAGGAATGGGTATTTTACGGGTACCTGCTTTAGTACCGTCAATTGTCAATAATTCAGTGTTGTTACTTATATATAGCTTTGCGTTATACACAGCATAGACAGATTTACCTACTGCATTATCAATCAATCGGAATGTTCCTTTTTCGGTGCCATCGGTTACGTACAAGAAATTGATTGACTCATCAATATGATTACCGGCATTTAGAAATACCTTGTTATTGAAATAAAAGAAATTGGTCGAATGGGTGATATTAGTCAGGAAATCGGTACCCGGCTCATTCAGGAAGTATTTCAGCATTTTAGTGCCGGCTTTAGTGCCATCAGTTATCCATAAACTTGAAGCTGTTTCGAAGGAGGTGTTAATGTTCTCATCATATGCCCCAAAGATAGTTTTCTTGTTTGGGAGTGTAATGGATTCTATCGCCTCATGGGGGTCATCCACGAAAACCTGTTTCTTCAACAATCGTTCAGGCTGAGCAAAAGCTTGAATAGCGCAAAAACAGAAAATCAAGAGGAGTATTTTAGGGAGACTATTGTGTAAAAGAGTGTGCAATTTTGCTTGCAAAGGCATGGAAAGTAAATTTTTAGTCATTGCGTCAAGTAGTGTTTAGAAATTGATTTTTTAGTGGGGTTTTGAGAGGTGTTCTATTGGTATCGAAATCCGGGATAATAGTGGGTGAAATTTTTCAGAAAGATAGTATAAGACCTTAATATATAAAAGCCCCACCAAAGGGCAGGGCTTCGTTAATATCTTCTATGAATATATTCTAATTACAATACTCGCGAATCACATTATAGGCAGCTGAATAGCCTAATTCTCCGGCGCGGCTCAGGTCGTAGCAACCGCCGTTTTCATCGCCTAAGGCATGTTTAATGATGCCTCTTACATAGAAAGCTTCACTGTATTTAGGGTTCAACTTAATGGCATTGGAGCAATCCTGGAGCGCCTCTTTTTGTGCCCCTGTAGCCGAGCGTACAAAGCCTCTATAGAAATATGCCTCTGCATAAGTAGGGTTCAGCTCAATTGATTTATTGAGGTCATTAATGGCGCCTTTGGCATCACCGTTTTTAAACTTGGCTACACTGCGGCTATAATAAGCCTCTGAGCGGTCGTCTGAAAACTCATTGATTTTGCTCTTTTCCTGTACCACATTACGCAGTTCGTCCAGAATGTTTTTATTGATACGACCCATATAAACCACTTTTGAATCAATATTTACATTATTGATTTCGATGGCCTTGTTAAGGTCACTGATGGCATCTCTCTGGTTATTCAGCTTGCTGCTACAAAACCCACGGCCATAATATGCTTTGATGTTTTGAGGGTCAAGTGCAATGGCTTTATCATAATCACCAATTGCACCTCTGAAATCATCTATTTTGGTTTTGCTGAAACCACGGTTATAGAATGATTCGCTGTCTTCGGGATTAAGTTTGATGGCCTCATCAAAATCCTTGATAGCTCCGGTGAAATCGTTGATTCTTAAGCGGCTGAAACCACGGCTGGCAAAGGTCTGCGAGCGTTTAGGATTCATATCAATTGCTTTCGTGAAGTCCGCTATACTGCCCTGAAAATCGTCCAGGCGTGACTTGCAAGCACCGCGAGAAAAATAAGCCTGAAATTTATTTACTTCCTCAGTATTGAGCTCGATTACTTTAGTGAAATCCTGAATAGCACGGCGATAATCCAATAGTTTGGCTCTGGTGGTACCTCTGTACAAATAAGCAAGGGCATCTTCCGGGCTCAGTTCGATAGTGCGATTATAGTCTTGTAAGGCAGACCTGTGGTCTTCCTGCTCCCCTTTGCTTTTTCCACGGAACAAATAGGCCAGCGAGTTTTTCGGGTCGAGGTCAATGGTTTTATCAAAATCCAGAATCGCTCCGCGATGGTCTTTCAGTTGTTGTTTGGCCAGACCACGGTTAAAATAACTGCTTGAATTGTCGGGGTTCATGGCAATAGCAGTGCTGTATGCCTGCGAAGCACCAACATAATCACCTGCTTTGCTTTTGTTGACCCCGATGTCAAAATACTCAGAGGCAGTCTGTTGTGCAAAAGCGGGAGAAATACACAACATCGCTGAGAGAAAGCACAAGGAAAGGAAACGGTTTTTCATAAAGAATCAGAGTATTTAGGAGGAAGTGAGACAACCTTAGGCGTTAAAAAAAACTAACCAACAAAGATAAATTTTATGAGGCTTTACTCAATGATTTTTCTGAAAAGTTTTTGTTAAGAACGTGCAGAATTAAGTTTTAAGTCTGATTTTAACCGACCAGTATTCAGCGAAACCAGGATAATAAATACCGTTGAATCATTCTATAGTAAATTTTATCATAAAAAGCTTGCAATTCTCAATTGTTTTTTAGCAATTTTGTCTTTAAATAAGTTTTACCAAGTGTAAAACTGTGTACTTACGTCGCTAAAAATTTCCTAATTTATGAAACTACTTCGTCTTTTGTCAGGCGTGGCTATTGGTATAGTGTTATTCGCCTCTTGTAATTCAGCCAAAAAAACTTCTCAGAATACAGCAGATGGTCGTAAAAAAGACCCTGTAGCAGCCGGTGCAGCTTTGAAAATCGGTATAATGCTTGATAAACTGGCTACTGACCTGGTCAGCGCTACAGCGGGTAAGGCAGATATTGTCCGTACTGGAGAAGGTATAAATATCACTTTTCAGCCGGATTTTTATTTTGAATCGAGTTCAGAACAATTAACAGCAGATGCCAAAAGTTTATTGAATGAGGTATCGGGTGTGTTGAATCGTTATCCTTATACAGAAGTATTTATTGAAGGACATGCTGATAGCAGCGGCAATCAGTTGAAGAACAAGAAATTATCTGAAAGCCGTGCGAAATCGGTGGCATTATATATGAAGTCGCAGGGTGTAATGACCGACAGGCTGGCCATTGCAGGCTATGGCGCTACCCGCCCGGTAGCAAGCAATGAAACACCCGAAGGGCGTCGTCAGAACCGTCGGGTATTGGTAAAAATCAGAGCCAACGAGAAAAAGTTTATTGCTGCCGGAGCACAGGTAGCCAGCAAATAATACTGTTTAATTTTTATAGAGATTATATAAGAGTTTGAGAGCGGCAATGTTTGCCGCTCTTTTTGTATTTAGGAGAATACCTTGTCATTATCCACCTGTACTTTAATCAGCAATCTTATTAAATAGCTAATTCACTTTATTAATCACTCATTCGCTCAATCACTAATTCACTCAATTTTTCTACCATTCTTTATTATCTTTACACCTTCGATATATCATCAATCAATTGCTCATTACAACCAACAAACTATGCGAAGCCTTATTCTTATCTGCTTACTCATGTGTTCGGGTCTTGTTTTTGCCCAGAATGCCAATTATGTGAGCGACAATTACAAAAAACGTGAATTATACATCACCATGCGCGATGGTGTGCGTCTGTTTACTTCTATTTATTTGCCGAAAGATTCTACCAAAAGCTATCCGATTATGCTGCAACGCACACCTTATTCGGTTGCACCTTATGGCGAAGGCAAGATCAGAACCTCGGTAGGCCCAAGCGCCGAACTGATGAAAGACGGTTACATATTTGTGTATCAGGATGTGCGTGGCCGATGGATGTCAGAAGGCGAGTTTGTCGAAATGCGCCCGCATATTGATACTAAAAGTGGCATAACCACCATTGACGAGTCGTCGGATACTTATGATACTATTGATTGGCTCACCAAAAATATCTCATACAACACAGGCAAAGTGGGTATGTGGGGTATCAGCTATCCGGGCTTTTATGCTTCGGCAGGCTTGATGTCTACTCACCCGGCTTTGGTCGCTTCATCGCCTCAGGCACCTATGGCCGATTTATGGCGTGACGACAGCTACCACAACGGCGCTTTTATGTTGCCTCATAACTTTGGGTTTTATCCGGGCTTCACCAATCGCACAGATACCAAGCCGACACAGTCGCCGGGTAAACGCTTCGACTTTGGCACACCAGATGGCTATAAGTTTTACCTGAACCTCGGTCCTTTGAAAAACTCATTGAATTATACCGAAAGTCTGGGCAAAGACCCTTACTGGCGGGCAAATATTGATCATCCTAACTATGATGATTTCTGGAAAGCACGCAATATACTGAACCACCACAATGGTATTAAACATGCCGTAATGGTAGTAGGTGGCTGGTATGATGCCGAAGACTTATACGGCACTTTCAAGACCTACCAATCAATCGAGCAGAAGAACCCGGGTATTAACAATATTTTTGTCGTTGGTCCGTGGGTACATGGCGGTTGGGCAAGAGGCGACGGCGATATATTGGGTAATGTAAGTTTCGGACAAAAAACCAGCGTTTATTATCGAGAGAATATTGAGCGCAAGTTCTTTAATTATTATCTCAAAGGGCAGGGGGATAATGTTTTTGCAGAAGCCCTGATGTATGAAACGGGTACGAATAAATGGCGAAATTTCACAGAGTGGCCTCCTAAAGCGGCTAAGGAAAAAGAATTGTACTTCGGCGCTAACGGCAAGCTTTCGTTCAGCGAGCCATCAGATAAGAAGAGCGCTACTTCGTATATTTCAGACCCTGCCAAACCTGTGCCTTCGTCTGACTATATCACATCGGGTATGCCTCGTGAGTATATGGTAGACGACCAACGGTTTGCGAGCCGTCGCCCGGATGTACTTACATTCCAGACAGATGTATTAGACAAAGATATTACGCTGGCAGGTAATATATGGGCAAATCTGAAAGTAGCCATTACAGGTACCGATGCCGATTTTATCGTAAAAGTGATTGATGTGTATCCTGACGATGCCAAGGATAATGCTAATACTGCCAAACATATCAAGATGTCGGGCTATCAGCAAATGGTGCGAAGTGAAGCAATGCGTGGCAAGTTCCGTAAGAGTTTCGAAATTCCGGTGCCGTTTAAAGCCAACAAGGTAGAAGAGGTATCGTTCGAGTTGCAGGATGTATTGCATACCTTTCAGAAAGGACACCGCATTATGGTGCAGATTCAGAGTACATTTTTTCCGATTATCGATCGTAATCCGCAGAAATTCTTACCGAATATACATTATGCAGATTATTCAGATTTTCAGACGGCCACTCATACCATTTATCACGAAAAGAAAAACGCCAGTTACCTGAAAGTGAGGGTGTTGGAGTAGGGTTTGGATGTTTTTATCTGGGGTTTGTAAGAGTATTTAGCAATTATGGAGAACCCATTTTAATTGTTTAAGAGAACTGTCTTGACTCGATGAGTAAATTACTGAGTCCCGTAGGGACGGTATATCGGTAGAAAACTCAAAAATACAATTACTAAAGTCC
>CALRLS020000173.1:0-9802 GCA_943368815.1 Cyanobium sp. NIES-981 | reverse complement strand
AGTTGTCCGTATCATGATTTGTTATTTATTAGCTTTATAAATTCAATATCTCTTACTTTATCCTGATTTATGCTTTTAACTGATACAATGCAGTATTTCCCGATAATACTCATATCAGAGTAAGAGCATTTGGCAATCATTTCTATTTTCTCGTCTCCAATCAATAAACTGAATTTCTTAATTTTAGGATTAATTGGGTCATGATCAATGCACTTTGCCTCCAAATATACCCCAGGTTTTAGTTTCGATTTAAAATACCACTGACCGTTTATAAAATCATAATCTTTCTCAGTTATTTTTGGATGAGGTGACTCCGGTTTAGCAGGGGCTTGTTCTATTATAGCCGCCGAGACATTTTCAGATTTATTTTCTGAACTATCTTTCAGAATTTTCCCCTTATCTAATTGTCCATAGCCTACACTTGTTTTTGCACCAACACCTACGTCATTCAGGATTTTTGCAAATAATTCCAATGTTTTCTCATCAGCATTATGAAACTGGCATATCAGAAAATTCTCTGCAACAATTTTAAGAAATTGAACGGGAGTGGGGTTTGAATACTGATCCAGATGTCTCTTAGCACGGTCTTTGTGCTTATGTGGTGTAATAAAATCATCATTAAATATGCGAGGGACAGAAGCATTTGGACGAATAAAACCATCCAAAAAGACAACTTGCTTTGATGGACTTATTCTTGACGGGGTGTTTTTTATTTTAAAAATCTTATAATGCTGATTGTTGATTGTGATTGATTCACTTTCAATATCATCGTCTGATAAATTTACTCCTTCAAAAAGCAAGTATTCCAGCTTGAAAATTTCAATCGGGCTAATATTTTGAATTTCTTTGATAAAGTAATCCTCTTTTCGTTGCGCAATGTAAAGGAGTTGGGCCTGATACAATGGTTTATCAGATAACTCAAGCGCTGTTTTTCTCAATTGATTAGGAAAAATACTCCGAATGGCTCCTTTTATACTGCTGCCAGGAAAGTAAGGTAGCCCACTTGTGTGGTCGAACATAAAACCTAACTTAAATTCGCCTTCGCCACCAATATTATGATTGATTCCTATTCCGGTAAGGATTCCGGGCGCAATAATCCGAAATTCAATTTTTGATGCAAAGTTAAGCGATATTGGATTCGACTCTGTAGCAGGATGCCTAAACCCCTTAATCGTTTTGTTCTTCTCTTCAAAAAAATGATATTGTATCTGTTTGTAGATTTTATCAGCCTCGGCCTTTTTTTGTCTTTCCTCTATAATGTGTAAAAACTGACTGCTTATTTCCTCTTTGAGGGTTACTTCATTTTTTTTACCATAAATATCGACATACGATTTTTCAAATCTGATATTTTCGATAATCTTCACTTTCTCTTTTCTATCATTATTCTGGTTTTTCTTATCAATTTTGGCTTCATGTTTTATCTCTATCACGCAAGGTGTGTCATAATAAGCCTTATAATAATACCAGCCAAGATTGATGGGTAAATTCGTTGCCATTTTTATTGCATGTTAAATGTTCGTAAGGCTATTTTTAATGCTATTGAAACTTCAGTGAGGTCTTTTTTCAGTTTTCTCATTTTTGTTTCAAAATCTGCCGGGTAATTTCGTTTTACCTCAAGTATATATTCAGAAAAGATATTCTGTTGAGTATTGATTTTACCCTGTTTTTTTAACAGTTCAAGCATTGCTTTTGGTACTAATTTCCGGTCTCCTTCTTCACTGCCCTCACTTTCAAAGAAAATAACCGTACTTAGCAGAGACGATTGTATGATGCTTGCGCCAAATGAAGAAATGTAGCCTTTGTATACAGAGTCTACACCCCCATTATGAGCAATATTTACCGATTCAATTATCGCAATTGCATTTGGTATCATTTCCTCTATTCTTCGATGATTCATTTTGATTCGCTGATTATTGGTTTGATTTCACTAAATCCATAGCCGATACTTGCATTTCCACCTATCTGTGTCGGTGTTACTAAAAGCTTTCCAAATTCAGATGAATAATTTTCTTTATTTGAAGGTTTCAGGACAATAAAGCTAAATTTCGCCTGCCTTGGCACTACCTGCTCATACCATAGGTTCGCGCTTTTTCCGTTCAATAAATGGTTACGGGCAATAACAGGAAGATTAAAATCACTGCACAAATCTATCATTACCTGGTCTGAAACAAGTATAAAATCATTACCAAGAAGGTTTTCCAGAGTTTTCAATTCCGGACCTGTTCCGGCTTTAAATACGGCCTTTATATCCAAGTCTTCTAAAATGATTTTGTTATTACTGCTTGCATCAAAATGAATAGCCTGATTACTATCAAGTAATGTAATCAGCTCCTCTAAAACAGATTTGTACTTGTTAGGTATTCCGAAACTCTCTAAGCAGGAATTAAAACGCCGGATTAAAGCAGGGGAGGTAACACAACAATAGGCTTTACAATCGGCTCTTACAGGTAAACTCAATAAATCGGCCGAAAAGAACCGATACTCACCTGCATTCAGATTAGCATCATCTTTTTCGCCACCAAAAATGAATTTAGATGATTTAGAATCAGGGTCTCCATGCTTTTCTTTTAAGGTACCTTTTAGTCCCGAAGAATTAATGGTTGGAAAATGGCCGTCTTTCTGAACTAAATTATCTATGATTCCATAGTTTTGCTTACCACTACCCACGTGCATATTAGTCAGCGCTGTCAGAATATAAGGTTCAGGTATGTAATTTTTTATATTTGCCATGTTTGTCAGATTAAAGATTGATAAAATGATTATAACCGATTTTGAAAAAATGATTGTTTGGAACAAGATCTTTGAGTGTTGGCGGCTCTTTGAATACTAAAATGCTACCCTTTTCTACAAGATTTAACTTAGCACTCTGGTCAGGTTTTTTTGCGTAGTTTTCTGTTGATGTATTGGTTTTAAAATGCCTGAAAGTAATGGGGTTGATAATACCCGTTTGACATTTATCCAATGTCGCACGTTCAAGATATGCATCTGAAACACATAATAAAGTAGTTTGCGGAGGTGTGGCTTGATTGATGTATTTACAAGCATCTTCACTTTTAATAATAGTCATTTTAAAGCATGACTTTTCTCCACCGATGAAGACAATTGACTCATAATTATCCTCAAATATTTCTGTCGGTAAACTAAGGGTAAGATAAAACCCGAAAGTAAAGCCTGTTTTTAACTTTTTAAAGTCAGTTTTGAAGAAACTCTCTTGTTCTGAATCTTTAATGTTTTTTCTGTCATTCCTTATTTTATTAATTCCGATTTTCTCTTCCACAGTTTCAAAAACGGTATCATGCGCAAGAAGACCACCGTCAAGCGATTTAAAACCTAGATCTAACCCATATTTTGGGTCATAGTTTTGTAGCACCGACAGACCCTCATTTATTTGAGTTCCACTTAAGGAAAACCTACCTGTAGACTGAATGAAGTCGGGATTTGCGAAAGAGAATGTATTTTTATTTTTATCATCTACGTTTGCATAATATTTTATCTGGTGCCATTGATGATAAACTTTCAGTGTTTTATCTAGTATGAATACCGGAGATACTTGCTCAATAACACCAAAATTGCTATTCTTATCGCTGAAACTCTGGTTCCCTACTAAACTTATATCGTTTGTATTTTCGTATTCCTCTAATTTAGGTAAATCAATTTTTTTACTGCCTGTAGGCTGGTATTCAATAAATCCCCCTTTTTCGAGTATTGCAAACCGAACCATCCCTAAAAGACTTGTCTGTTGCGGAAAATCTCTGGAAGCCTGATAATAAAAGGTCTGTTTTTCCTTATTAAGCGATTTCTCTCCTCCAAAGAAGAATTTATCCAGAGGCTCTAGTTTTATCAAATAATGCGATTTTATATTATTCGTGTTCATCATCTTTGCTTCTTAAAAATTTAGTAAATTTTAGGGTTGAAATGGATAGCTTAAACGCTTCTTTTTTATCTGAATAACTTGTATAAGCCATATGAATAAATGGTATGATAGATTCATTGATAAACTTCCTATTTTTTTTATGCTCCTCCTCATCAAAGTTATTATCAAACCAGTTCTGTAGCTTTATATTATCAACCGCAATAGCACTCAACGTTATTTCAAAATTGCTAAGGGTATGGGCAATAGAACTTAAAAAATCAGAACCGTTTAGATTCTTATTTTTTTCTATAAAATTTTGAAAATTCTCAAATAAGTCTTTATTCCCTTTCTGAATAATGCCTTCTATGAATGAACCACTGTGTTTAAGCAATTTGAAATTGATACTATTTTTCTCAGGACATTTTTTTTCATTTTTTGCTTCATGTAATAAATCATAAGACTTTTTAAGTGCCTCATTTAATGGATATTTATAATAGGAAATAGAAACTCCGTAAGACAAACTTGGTGTTTTCTTATCTGGTGATTTAGGGAATAGTTTATAAAATTCATCATCAATCTCCTGAATCATTTTGAAAACAGAAACCGATTTATTATCAACCAAAGACACAACTGGGGCAAAAAAAAGCAAGTCGTCTCCGCCGATATATATAGGTGACCCACCAAATTTTCTGATAGTATCTCTGGCTTTGATTCCAAAATCCAATAGTTTTCTTGAAAATCCTTTTAATGCATCCTGATCTGCATTCAGATATTCAATGTACTTTCCAATTCTATCACCATCAGCATTCACAATTGCCACATATTTATGGTAAGCCCTGAAATTGTCTTCAAACTCAACTTTAAGCTCTTTGATAATTGACATTTCATCATCATCCTGTTCATCATTCTCTTCTTCCAGGTCGTATGACTTGTCTGTTTTATTGAAGATGTGCTCTTTTATTATTTTGTCGTACTTCTCATTTTTAACTTGTTTTAGCTCCACTGTTGAGATTTCAATCAATGATTCAAATCTGTTTTTACGGGTGCCGAAAGCATCACGGATTAAAAATGTCCCTCCGGTTTTATTCAGAAATTTTATCAGGTAATCTTTATCAGTAATCGGAAATTGGTCTTTTAATTCTACTGTATTCAGGTACTGATTGATTTGATTGATGGTCTGTTCACCCTTTTCCAATGGCACTTCTATGAGGTATATTTTCAGATATTGACCTAAATGGTCTATTAGTTTTTCGGTTGGGAACCCTATATCCTTATTTATAGCTTCTGCTAAATGCTTGATAAGTTCATGCCGGGTGTCAATAAATTTTTTAAAATCTCCCTCTATAGGGTTGATAAATATCAATCTATCAGGAAACAATCCCGCGCCAGGTGCTGACTCTGTTAAATTGTCAGGCACAGGCATTAGTATATTGGATTTATTGATACCCAAGCCAATTATTTTCTGCATCATAAACTTCATGATGTATGAGAATAAATAACTTCCGGCAAAAATGGCCCTTGTTTTTCGTAATTGAATAAGTGTCTTATAAATAGGCCCAATCGTAAACGCTATATAATTTGTGGGTTCTTTCATGGATTTGAAGGGGTGTTTTTTTTTAGATTTTTGAATATGTTTTTCAGAATTTTGGCTTCATCTATTGAATCAAAATCACCAGAACTTAAGGGTAAAACAGTTTTTCTATTAGTGGCAGAGTCAAATATTGTTCTAGTGGCATGAGTGCTTATATCTAAATTCAGATCAATGACATATTCTAAGTACTTATCAACCTCAAACTTTTCAGGTGTTATTAAGCTGAGCGAGACCAATTTGCTTTTGCTTTTAATAATTATCTCTTTGTTTGTAAAACTATTTGTGTCTACACCTCCAAAAAATACTGTAACAAGATTTGATGCTTTATCAATAAAGGATTTGAATATGATAGGAGACTTGAAGCGTTCTATTACTTTCTCGTTATCTTCTTTTGTAATTGTGTCTTTATAGCTAAACCATGATTCGCTAGTTGAAAAACCAAGTAAATCCCTTATCAGGTATTTAATATTGCTTTTATAAAAAAGAGGAGAGTTGTTATCAAGTTCAAATTGTTTTTGCTGCTCACTCATGCCTCCATCAATTCTTTCTGTTTTTCTATTGAAGGAACTCTGACTTAGAAAAAGCTCCTCTTTTATTGTTTTTTTATCCCATTGTATTGCTTTATTCCATTGGTTATTGGGGTCTTTGGCATATATAAAAAGTAGAGATTTAAAATAGAATGTATTATCTCCTGAGTCATTAATAATATTGATTCCACTTCTTAATGTTTTATAAAAAAGTTCAATGTGTTGAAATACCAATTTATCAATATTGAAAGACTCATAATCTGCCAGATCAATTTCAAAATAGAATGGGAGAGTACTTGTTGTTTTTCTTGAAAAAGAACCAAAACCTTTTGATTGTCTTGTGCCAAAATTTGTTTTGTCAAGAAAGGAGTCAATGTTTTCTTCAATCAATCCTATTAGTTCGGGATGAATAGATTTAAAAATGAGATTAGTTGCAGATTTCAATTTTGAAAACTTTTTCTCCTTAACTCCCCCCATATTGGCAAAGAAATTGGGATATTTGTTGCTTATTTGAGAAACTTCCTTTTCCGGAGTAGTTTCAAATCGGACATTATACATGAGCGATATATCCAGCTTTTCTCTATATCCTTGTTTTTCCTTTGAAGCGTCATAGCTTTTTATCTTAAAAAGATGATTTCTAAAAACAGCCTCTCTACCTCCTAATTTCTCAACAAGTAATTTATCAAGTTTAGGTTTTAACTCTGTTAGACGCAAGGAAGCTCCGGCTTCATCAGCGTTGAAATGAATCAACGGTGTATGCTGTTTAAGTTTAATTTCTAAAGTATACATGTCCTTATTGTTGTTTTGTCCAGGTTATAAATTTTTGAAATTCTGCCGATTTCTCTTCTTTAAAGTCTTTTAATAAGTCAATCAATTCTTTGGCATTATCAAATTTCTTAGGTTGATTTGTTAATGATTTTTCTAATTTGCCTATTTTTTCTTCTATCACTTCGAGTTTCCTTTCCAATTGTTTTGTATTTTCTTTTCTACCTATTTCTATCAATTTTAACATCGCATCCCCACCGAACTTTAAGTGTAATAGTAGTGCTGCTAGAATAACTATAAGGCAAATCGTCATGCTAATAATCCCGTAAAACGCTTCTTCTTTTGACCTTTCTAAGAAGAGAAGTCTAATGAAAAGAGCTAATGAACCAATTACACATACCGTGATTATTGGTAAAATCCACTTAAAAAAATATCTGTTTTCATTTTCTGAATCGTATAAAGTTTAAGATAAAATCAGAGATAAGAAAGGTGATTAAAATTGAAGCCAGGCCTACCCATAAGTTAATCTTGACATCTGTTTTGTCAGCAAATGCGGCATTGATACCAAATATACCCGCTAAGAGTGTGGGTGGCAGAAACCTGCTGGCTACCCAAGTAAGTTTGTTTTGTTGTTGGGCATCAGCATAATCATTCAATTCGCTGATTTCACTTCCTAAGTCTTTTACGTCTTCCCTTATACGCATACGGGTTTGTAACAAGTCATAGAGTTCAATGCCTTGCTCTTGGGGAGTAACTTCACGAAAGAAAATGCGATTAACAAACTTGATATAGAGCAGGTATAGTTGTGAAACAGACTCTGCCTCTTTACTAAATCTATTAAACAGCCCCTTATTATCACTTAATTGTTGAGAAATACGAGAAACCTCACCGGAGAAATTAAGAACATAAGCACGTTGCACTAAGGATAGCAAAACCAATTGGAAGTATTGATGAGAGATGTGTTTTTTGATAATATATGTATTGAAACCAACAGGCGCAGCTACAGCCACAAATGAGTAACGGCTTATACCAAATAGTTGTCCGCTCTGTTTTTTCTTATCTATATAGCCAATCCATCGGTCATAAGTAGCATCGGCTAAATGTTTCCTCCGCAACTTCTCGCTATGGCAAGAAAGCGTATTGCTATCGACAAATATAAATTTGTACCAGTCCTGATTATCCGAATATCCGTATTCAATGTCTTTTTGCTTTTCATTTAGTGTAATTTTGATGTTCCTATCATCATTATCCATCTTTAGAGTAATATCTTTCGGCTTTTCTTTTACTCGCTTACCCAGTTCATTTAGAAAGTCCTGATTATAGTAAATGCAGATGGTAAACATCCGGTCGTCAATCATAGGGGCAATAAATAAATCGCCTTTTTGCAAATGAGGATGCCTTGCTTGAAAACTCTCACCTAATAAAGCGCTTAAATGCTTGGGGATAATAAAGGGTTCTTCTTCAAGCTTCAGTAAAGAATCATAGTGAGAAAAATCTTCTGTTATTTCACTGCCCAACCAGGTTTTCACACTAGTGAGTGTAATTTTGCTTGCTAAAAAACTGCCTTTAGGTGAAGTAGTAAGGGGTGATTGACCTAAAAATTGGGGATAAATACGTCTGCCGAAATCATTGATAACAAAAATATCCTCCTTTTTATTATACTCATGATTTTGCAAGAACAGACATAACACACCCACACCATTTTCATAGATATTCAGCGTTACATCTTCCAGAGATAGTTCATACTCTATACCTTTAGCTATAAACGTAAAGGTAGATTCTTTATCAATGCCCTTATAGCCATATTGCCTGACATTCACACCATCATACTCAGGATTCAGATTAAGGACATCACGCGTGTACTCATAGAAATAGGCATATTCACCGTAAGTACAAAACCCGTCCGGATCTATCTCTGGTTTATATTCAAAGTGTTCCCAATAATCAGAATCAATTTTGGGATATATATCATTAATATTTGCACGCTTGGCAAGGGGGTAGCTCTGATGATTTTTCCCCTGGCAGATTTCCCATTTGAAGGGGAATAAAAAAATGTGATAGCTGTGAAGTGTTTTCTCATCTTTCACCGATGGTATAGACCCAGAAGTAACATTTATGGAAGTAGACATATGCGTTAGGGGGGGAGTGGTTAGAATTCGTCCAATGTCAATAAAAGCAATTAAAAAATCTAGCAGAATTTAATAAATTTATTTATCGGCTCTTTTGTCTGATTTTTCACAGATATTTTCCATTGATTCCCATTTTTCAATTTTCAACATATTTTTTTCGATTTGCAAATACTCCTTCTCCCAGGTTATTTCGATAAATCGACAGTTCAATAAATTTAACAAAAGCCTTCGTTTTGTCTGTCCCCTTGGGTCACGACAATAGACACTTATCTCTTGTGGAGTAGGAGGTGGTAGTGTGGCTGATAAATCAGGTGTACAGGCCCAGGACTTGTTCAATCGTTGAATTTCATTGCTTGCTGTACCAATAATAATAGTGTCTGTTTCCCGGGTGGTTTCATTGTCTGCAAATTTGAGTTGACAGATTTGTTCACGTTTAATCACTCCGTCTGTTCCTGTTGGACATGGCAAGGTAATATCACGTTTGAAAGTGGGTTGTGTGTTTTTCTTGGGATCAGGTAAACCATCCAAACCATCAGGCGCAAGAAAGCCGGCTACAAAAATCGGAGAGCCTTCCAGAATATCATCTCCAACAGTACAACCCAATTCAAGACCTTTCTTGGGTAGCTGAATGCCTACATTATTTTTCATGCCGACAACATCATGATCAAATTTGAGTACAAGTGAAGCGGCCATTGCGTTGCCTTGTTGTTTCAGACTACCCACTCCGGTTGGAGTTTCGGTGAAGTAGGCGATGGCTCCGTATTTACCGCAGGTACTGACATGAATGCCATTCGGAGGAACAGGTTTTGGATTATTCTGAACGGTAAAATCAGTTGGCTTATCAGACAGGATTTTACCATCGTCTTGCAATGGGGTTTTGCGTTTCATTTGGGAAGCGACCAGATTGCCGGATAAATTCTGTGCAGAGGTAGCCAGA